>CACXTX010000054.1 GCA_902770635.1 uncultured Prevotellaceae bacterium
TCAGAGCTACGACGGGAGCAGGTTCGATCGCGAGGCTCGTTCGGCAGAGGCGGTAAACGTCCACATAGACCACCTGCTATGGAACGTGACCATGTGCGGCACACCGGATGCACTTTATCGTGTCGTGCCCAACTATACCGACGGATTCCAAAGCCGTATCGCACTGGCCCGTACGCCCGACAACACCTATGCACCGCTGGACGAAAAGCCGTATATACTGACCGACAGGCAGGTGGAGCACATCCACCAGGTGGCCCACTTGCTGCCGCTAATGCAGGGTACGGTCGAGCTGCCAAAGCTGGAGGAGAAGGGGCGTGAATGGTTGGAACAGGTGCGTGTGGAGTCCATCAAGAGCGACGATAAGACCAAAGCCCGCCAGCGCTTCCGCATCTGCGTGACGACACAGCGTATGACCTGTTGCATCATGCTCTGCCGGGTGGCCGACCAGCTGATTACGCAATACGGATTCAGCGGGGCTGAGAAACAGCTCAAGATGCATCCCGACCTCTGGGTCAAAATGCTGAAGAAGGCACAGACACCGCAGCTGCTGGAGGTCTATAACGTGGTGGCCGACTACCTGATGGAATGTGCGCTCTACTTCTTCCGCGAACGCATAGAGAACGCCTTCAGCAGTCGTGACTATGTGGGTACTGCCGACCGTCAGCGAATGGGTAAAAACGACTCGATATTCGCCCGACTGGACATTGACTTCAGCTTCGAGGCTGCCCTACAGCAGAGCATTGCAGTAAAGGGTGTGAATGTGTCACGAAACACCATTCATCAGATGCTGAAGAACTGGAAAAAGCAGGGACTCATCACACAGACCGATTCTGGTAGATACAAGAAGGTGCAGGAACCGTTGTCATGATTGTCAATTGTCATGACTGTCATTAAGGATTCTAAAGAAAATCGGGCAAATGCTTCAAAAGGTTAATAATAAATTAGTTGGCCTCCCTGCTCTGCGAAGTGCGGGGAGGTTTTTCGTTGATTGACATAAAGCAATAAAGCCATTTTTTGATAAAAAAATGCTTAAAATCTGTTGAAAAGGTACGCGTTTTGATATAAAATGCGTACCTTTGCACACTATTATACATGTATAGCATTTAGATTATGGGAAAGATTATTGCTTTGGCAAACCAAAAGGGTGGGGTGGGAAAGACCACTACGACCATCAATTTGGCTGCTTCGTTGGCTACGCTGGAGAAGTCTGTGCTGGTGGTGGACGCCGACCCACAGGCCAATGCGTCGAGCGGACTGGGCGTCGATATCAAGGAGGTGGACTGTTCGCTATATGAGTGCATTATAAACAATGCCGATATTCGTGACGCTATTTATACAACGGATATTGAAGGACTTGACATCGTACCCAGCCATATCGACCTGGTGGGTGCCGAGATAGAGATGCTGAACATTGAGAACCGTGAGCGCATCATCTCCAACCTGCTGGAGCCCCTGCGCAATGAATACGACTACATCCTGATAGACTGTTCGCCCTCGCTGGGACTGATCACCGTGAACTCGCTGACGGCAGCAGACTCTGTGATTATCCCTGTGCAGTGTGAGTACTTCGCACTGGAGGGTATCTCGAAACTGCTGAACACCATCAAGATTATCAAGACGAAGCTGAACCCGAAGCTGGAGATTGAAGGATTCTTGCTGACCATGTACGACTCGCGCCTGCGTCTGGCTAACCAGATATACGACGAGGTGAAGCGGCACTTCCAGGAACTGGTGTTCAAGACCGTCATCCAGCGTAATGTGAAGCTGTCGGAAAGTCCTTCACACGGACTTCCCGTCATTCTCTACGATGCTGACTCGACAGGTTCTAAGAACCACCTGGCGCTTGCAAAGGAAATCATTTTAAAAAATGAAAAGTGAAAAGAGAATGGCAGTAAAGAAGAAATATGACCGTAACGTACTGGGACGCGGACTGGATGACATAGGCAACGGACGCGGACTGGACGCACTGATAGACACGCATAGTGAGGTGAAGACGGAAGGCTCGTCGAACCTCAACGAGGTAGAGATAGCACAGATAGAGCCCAATCCCAACCAGCCTCGCCGCGAATTTGACCCGGAGGCCCTGCAGGAGTTGGCCAGCAGCATCCGCGAGCTGGGCATCATCCAGCCTATCACCCTTCGCAAGGTGGATGGACAGAAATACCAGATTATTGCCGGTGAGCGCCGTTGGCGTGCCTCGCAATTGGCCGGACTGACCAAGATACCTGCCTATATCGTAACGGTGGAAGACCAGAACGCCATGGAAATGGCACTGGTGGAGAACATTCAGCGTGAAGACCTGAATGCCATAGAGATAGCGCTGGCCTATCAGCATCTGGCAGACACGACGGGCATGACACAGGCCAAGATTTCAGAGCGTGTGGGCAAGAGCCGTGCTGCGGTGACTAACTACATGAGACTGCTGAAGTTGCCCGCACAGGTACAGATAGCCCTGAAGAACCATGAGATAGAGATGGGACACGCACGTGCACTGCTTGCCATAGAGAGTCCTTCGCAGCAAATCAAGCTGTTCAAGGAAGTCCAGCAGCACCAGTATTCTGTTCGCAAGGTGGAAGAGATGGTGCAGGCGCTGAAAAGCGGTGAGGACATCGTGACGACGAAGACTAAGATTGTCGCCAAGGACAAGTTGCCCGAGGAGTTCAACATGCTTCGCGACCGTCTGGCTCAGTTCTTCCAGACAAAGGTACAGATGACCTGCTCGCCGAAGGGAAAAGGTAAAATCAGCATTCAGTTTGACAACGAAGAACAACTGGAGCGCATCATGAATGCGCTAGATGGCGCGAATGGGTAAGTGGGTTATTTGTATCATCATGCTCGTGGCGAGCATCAACTGTCAGGCGCAGAAAGAGGACTTGGCAGTGATGGACTCCATAGCCCAAGCTGACTCCAAGATACTGTTTGGCGACAGTATGAAGGCAGCGTCGGACACAACGTCCATCATCATCAAGAAAAAGGAGAAGAAGCCTGCGCGCGACTGGGCCACATGGAAACCCAATCCACAGCGTGCCCTCTGGCTGGCACTGGTACTGCCGGGAGCCGGACAGATATACAACCGCAAGTTCTGGAAACTGCCCATCATCTACGGCGGGTTTATCGGTTGTATCTATGCGCTGACATGGAACAACATGATGTACAAGGACTATTCGCAAGCCTATCTGGACATCATGGACGATGACCCCACTACGGAAAGCTACAACAAGTTCCTGCACCTGGGCGTAGAGATTACCGAAGCCAACCAGGAACGCTACATACAGCTCTTCAAGAGCCGTAAGGACAAATACCGCCGCTGGCGCGACTTGAGTTTTTTCGTGATGCTGGGTGTCTATGCCCTCTCGGTGGTCGATGCCTACGTGGATGCAGAACTGTCGGAGTTTGACATCTCCAAGGACCTGAGCCTGAAGGTGTCGCCTGTTCTTATCCCCAACCACTCAGGGGGAAGTCTGCTGGAAGCCCAGTCGCTGGGCATCTGTTGCAGCGTTACTTTTTAACTAAGAAAACAAAAACCAGATGAATAAGAAACTGTTATGGATCGGCCTCGCCATGTTGATGGTCACCACCCCTATGCTGGGACAGGTGAACAACAACGAGGATGACGAGGACGACGAAGACGAAATCGTAGTAACCGACGACAAAGGTCGCGAGGAGGTGATTGAATTCCCCGAGGCCATGACCTATGACTTGGACAGCCTGCTGAACCTCTACATGGCGAAGACCTATCTGGAAGAGGAAGACTGCAACATGCGGGACATCAATCCCGTGTATTCCAAGGAAGACTATATCGGTCGTCTGATGCGCCTTCCGAACGTGATGGAGATGGTGTATAACGACGTGGTGCAGAAATTCATAGACCGTTACAGCGGACGCCTCCGTCACTCCATCAGCTACATGTTGGGTGCTTCGAACTTCTACATCCCTATCTTCGAGGAAGCCTTGGAAGCCTATCAACTGCCCCTGGAACTGAAATACCTGCCTATCATCGAGTCAGCGCTGAACCCCAATGCGATATCCCGTGCCGGGGCTGGTGGCCTGTGGCAGTTCATGATAGGAACAGGCAAGCAATACGGACTGCAAGTGAACTCGCTGGTGGACGAGCGTCGCGACCCTGTCAAGGCATCGTATGCCGCTGCCCGCTATCTGAGTGACCTCTACAAAATCTTCGGCGACTGGAACCTGGTGATTGCTGCCTACAACTGCGGACCAGAGAACATCAACAAGGCTATCCGTCGGTCGAGTGGGGAGAAGGACTACTGGCAGATATACCCCTATCTGCCCAAGGAGACACGAGGCTATGTGCCGGCCTTCATAGCAGCCAACTACATCATGACCTACTACTCGCTGCATAACATCTGTCCGATGGGTACCCGTCTGCCTGCCAAGACCGACACGGTGATGGTGAACAGAAACGTACACCTGCAGCAAGTGGCTGAGGTGGTAGGCATCAACATCGACCTGTTGCGCTCGCTGAACCCCATGTACCGCAGAGACATCATCCCTGGAGCCACAGAGCCTTACGCCCTGAGACTGCCCCTGACGGAGGTAGGAAAATTCATTGAGCTGCAGGACACAGTATATAATTATAAGGTGGACGAGCTGCTGAACAAACGTTCTGAGGTGGAAATCAAAGACGATGTGCCCACTTACTACAAGAAGGGCAAGCGCAGCTATAAACGCCGTTCGGCACGATACAAGAGCCGTAAGTCGTCGGCACGCAAGCGCAAGTCTTCACGTCGTCGCAGCTCACGGAGACGCCGGTAAGATCATGATAGATTAATTTAAGTAACTAAAAACGCACGGATTATGGATGAGGAGCAGATGCGCGAAGCCGCTGACGAGAAACTGATTAATGATGCTTTTCAACGATTGCTGGACAACTATCTGGCATCACGTCACCGCAAGAAGGTGGACATCATCACCAAGGCATTCAACTTTGCCCGACAAGCACACAAAGGTGTGCGCCGACTGTCGGGCGAACCCTATATCATGCACCCCATTGCTGTTGCCCAGATAGCCTGTGAGGAGGTAGGACTGGGCTCTACCAGCATCTGTGCTGCCCTGCTCCACGACGTGGTGGAAGACACTGACTATACCACGGAGGATATCGAGAACATGTTTGGTCCCAAGATCGCGCAGATTGTAGACGGACTGACCAAGATCAGTGGTGGCATTTTCGGTGAACAGGCCTCTGCCCAGGCAGAAAACTTCAAGAAACTGCTGTTGACCATGAGCGACGACATCCGTGTCATCCTCATCAAGATTTGTGACCGTCTGCACAACATGCGAACCCTGGAGTCACAACCTGCCAACAAACAGTATAAGATAGCAGGCGAGACCCTTTATATCTATGCACCACTGGCTAACCGACTGGGACTCTATAAGGTCAAGTCGGAACTGGAGAACCTGAGTTTCCGCTACGAGCATCCCGAAGAATATGCCAGCATCAAGTCGAAGCTGGCATCCACAGAGGCTTCCCGTCATGAGTTGTTCGACCAGTTCACCAATCCTATTGAGGAAGCCCTGAAGGAGATGGGCATCAAATATCAGATAAAGGAGCGTGTGAAGACACCTTATTCTATTTGGAGTAAGATGCAGAACAAGCACGTTACCTTCGACGAGATATACGACATCCTGGCAGTTCGCATCATCTTCACCCCCGACAAGCGAGAGGAGGAGATTAACGAGTGTTTCAATATCTACGTGGCCATCTCGAAGATTTACAAGAGCCACCCAGACCGTTTGCGCGACTGGCTGAGCCACCCGAAAGCCAACGGCTACCAGGCCCTGCACGTCACCCTGATGTCGAAGCAGGGACGGTGGATAGAGGTGCAGATTCGCTCAGACCGTATGGACGAGATTGCTGAGCAGGGCTTTGCTGCTCACTGGAAATACAAGGAGGGCGAGGATGCGGAATATTCGGAGGACGAGAACGAGCTGAACGAATGGCTGCGCACCATTAAGGAGATTCTCGACGACCCACAGCCTGACGCGATGGACTTCCTCGATGCCATCAAGCTGAACCTCTTTGCCTCAGAAATCTTCGTGTTCACTCCCAAGGGCGAGATTAAGACCATGCCTACGGGATGTACGGCACTCGACTTTGCCTTCAGCATCCATACCTTCTTGGGCTCCCACTGTATAGGAGCCAAGGTGAACCATAAGCTGGTACCTCTCAGCCATAAGTTGCAGAGTGGCGACCAGGTGGAGATACTCACTTCCAAGTCACAGCACATACAACCTTCATGGATTAACTTTGTGAGCACGGCGAAGGCCAAAGCCAAGATACAGGCTATCCTGCGCCGTAACAACCGTGAACAGCAGAAGCAGGGCGAAGAGATGTTCCACCAGTTCCTGCAAAAAAACGGCATAGAGGACTCGCTGAACGCCGCCGACCAGTTGGCTGAGTTTCACGAGGTGCGTAACCGCGAATACTTCTTTCAGGCATTGGCAGAGAAAACCATCCTGCTGGGCGAGAAGGATGTTGACGAGCTGCAGGGCAAGAACAAGTCGAACAAGGGCGGATGGCGCAAGCTGGTTCCCTTCCTCGGACGTGGCAAGGACAGCAAGAGAAGGCTGGAGGATAAGAGCCAGGAGTTCTTTGTGGTGACTAAGGACTTCAACCGCAAGAAGCCCATCTACATCAGCGACGAGAACATCAATCAGTATAAGTTCAAGCACTGCTGCCACCCCATTCCAGGTGACGATATCCTGGGATTTATCGATGGCAAGCGTCAGATAGAGATTCACAAGCGCGACTGTCCTATTGCCGCCAAGCTGAAAGCCAGTTTTGGCAACCGCATCCTCGATGCCAAGTGGGACATGCAGAAGAAACTGCACTTCGATGCCGTCATCCGGTTGGAAGGCATTGACCGCGTGGGTATGTTGCTCGACATTTCCAAGATCATCTCATCGCAGATGAATGTCAACATCCATAAGTTGACCATTGCCAGCAACGACGGCGTATTTGACGGCACGGTAGAGATGCGCGTCTTTGACCGTGAGAATGTCCAGGAGATTATGGATAAGCTGAAAACGGTTGACGGACTGCAGGAGGTGATGCAGATCATGTAAGCAGCTTCGCCACCGTTACTACTACTGCAAACTCTAAACAACTAACGATATGAAAAAACTAATCTGCATCCTTTGTGCCCTCATGGGAATCGTGAGCGTACAAGCTAAGAGTTATGACAATCCGGACACCCTGTTTGTGTCGCGCGACGGGACGTGCGAGTTCCGTAACATTGGCGAAGCCATCGAGGTGTGTCGTGCCTTCATGGAGTATCACAAGGTGATCTATGTAAAGAACGGGACCTACAAAGAGAAACTCGTTATACCCCAGTGGCTTACCAACATCGAGATATGTGGTGAAGACCGCGACAAGACCATCATCACATGGGACGACCACGCCAACATCAAAGCCGACATCTCACCGCTTACCGCTCACCTCTCACCACAAAAGATTGGTACCTTCCGTACCTTTACGCTGAAAATCGAGGGAAGTAAGATTACCTTGAAGAATATTACCATCGAGAACAACTCGGCACGGCTGGGACAAGCTGTGGCACTGCATACCGAAGGAGACCAGCTGACCTTTGTCAACTGCCGTTTCCTGGGCCATCAGGACACCATCTATACCGGCAATGCCAAGACACGCCTCTTCTTCGACAAGTGTTACATCGAGGGAACCACCGACTTCATCTTCGGTCCCTCTACGGCATGGTTTGAAAACTGCGACATTTTCTGTAAGGCCAACTCATACATCACAGCAGCCTCGACCCCTCAGGATGTGCCCTATGGCTATATCTTCAACAACTGTCGCATCACCGCGGCCGACAACGTGGACAAGGTGTTTCTGGGACGCCCTTGGCGTGACTATGGCTATACGCTCTTCATGAACTGCGAACTGCCTCGCCAGATACGTCCTGAAGGGTGGCATAAGTGGCGTGAGGGTGCTGACAAGACGTGCCGATATATGGAATACAACAATCATGGTGAAGGTGCAGCCACAGACAAACGCGTCAGCTGGAGTCGCCAACTTACCAAGAAAGAGGCCCAGAAGATTACCCGCGAGGCCGTTTTCACCATCAACGACGTTTGGAACCCATAAGAAATGTGAAATTAGAAATAAGGAATTATGAGTACATCAATAGTTAAAAACAAGCTATTTATTTTAGCATTATCACTGCTTCCACTGTCAGCAATGGCTCAGGAGAAACCGTTGTGGATGCGCTTCTGCGCCATCTCTCCCGACGGCCAGCAGATAGCCTTTTCCTACAAAGGCGACATCTATACCGTTGCCGCTACAGGCGGTGAAGCCCGTCAGTTGACTACCAATTCAGCGTATGACGCCTATCCCGTCTGGAGTCCTGACGGCCAGCAGATAGCTTTTGCCTCTACCCGCGAAGGAGGCTTTGACGTCTGGCTGATGTCTTGTAAGGGTGGTACTCCTACCCGTCTGACTACGAACAGTAACGACGAGTTCCCCATCACTTTCAGCGACAAGAACCATGTGCTTTACTCCACGAGGCTTCTGCCTACGGCAAAGTCTGTTGTGTTGGCGCGCAACTTCCCTCAGGTTTACGAGGTAAGTACCAAGGGCGGTCGTCCCCGTATGTTCTCCGTCATTGCGATGGAGGACATCAGCATCAATGCTCAGGGTGACGTGCTTTATCACGACAACAAGGGCTATGAAGACTTCTTCCGCAAGCACCATCAGTCGGCCATCACACGCGACATCTGGCTGAAGAAAGGCGACAAGTTCACCAAGCTTACCGACTTCCGAGGTGAAGACCGCACACCCGTATGGGCTGCTGACGGTCAGTCGTTCTACTACCTGAGTGAGCGCGATGGCACGTTCAACGTCTGGAAACGAAGCATAGACGGCAAGAGCGAGCAGCAGATTACCCGTCATCAGAAGAACCCTGTCCGGTTCCTCACTGTAGCGCAGAACGGAACGCTCTGCTATGGCTACGATGGCGAGATATACACGTGGAAAGACGGCAAGGAACAGAAGGTAAACATCAGCATTACCAGTGACCGTAACGATCGTGACCTGGTACGTCAGACGCTGACCACAGGAGCTACGGAGATCCGCCTGTCGCCTAAGAATAAGGAGATAGCCTTTATCCTTCATGGCGATGTCTATGTCACCTCTATCGACTACAAGACCACCAAGCGTATTACCGACACGCCGGAACAGGAGCGCAACCTCGACTTCAGTCCTGACGGTCGTAGCCTGGTCTATTCGTCAGAGCGTAACGGTGTCTGGCAGATTTACCGCTCTACCATCAAGAACAAGGACGAGAAGCAGTTTACCTATGCCACCGACCTCACAGAGGAACGTCTGACGCAAGGCGACAAGGTGTCCATGCAACCCAAATACAGTCCTGACGGCAAGGAGATAGCCTTCTTCGAGAACCGTGCTGACCTGCGCATCTTAAACCTTGCCTCCAAACAGGTGCGCACCGTCCTGGATGGCAAGTATGTCTATAGCTACAGCGACGGCGACCTCTGGTTCGAATGGAGCCCGGACAGTCGCTGGCTGCTCTCCTGCTACATTGGTGTGGGCGGATGGCACAGTCCTGATGCAGCCCTGGTGGATGCCGCCGGCAAGAAGGCACCCTACAACCTGACCAACAGCGGTTATAGCACGGGCTATGCCAAGTGGGCCCTGGGTGGAAAGGGTATCATTTTCACCAGCGACCGCGCAGGCTATCGCAGTCATGGCTCCTGGGGAGCTGAGGAGGATGTCTATCTGATGTTCTTCGACCTGGATGCCTATGAGCGTTTCCAGATGACGAAGGAGGAGAAGGCACTCGCGGACGAGGCCCAGAAGGAAGCCAAGAAGGCAAAGGCTGCTGAGGACAAGAAAGACGATAAGAAAAAGGATGCCAAGAAGGGCGAGAAGAAAGACGCTCCTAAGGCAGAGCCCAAGAAAGCCCTGGTGTTCGACCTCGAAAATAGCAAAGACCGCATAGTGCGCCTCACGGTCAATTCCAGTCATCTGGGTGATGCCGTGCTGAGTCCCGGGGGCGACACCTTATATTATCAGGCCTCTTTCGAAGATGGCTATGACCTGTGGTGCCATAACCTGCTGGAGGATAAGACCGAGCTGGTACTGAAGAACGTGGGAGGCAGTGAGATGCAGGCCGACAGCAAGTTCAAGACCCTCTACCTGGTATCAAGGGGTATCAAGAAGATAGACCTTGCCAAGAACAAGATAGAAGGCATCACCTTTGAGGCACCCTTCAACTATCAGCCCTACAAGGAACGCCAGTACTTGTTTGACCACATCTGGCGCCAGGTGAAGGAGAAGTTCTACGACACCAATCTGCACGGCATCGACTGGGCAGGCTATCGTAAGACCTACGAGCGCTTCCTGCCTTACATCAACAACAACTACGACTTCCGCGACATGCTGAGTGAGATGCTGGGCGAGTTGAACGGCTCACACACGGGTGCCCGCTATCGTCCCACCCTCACGCTTCAACGTACAGCTCATCTGGGTGTGTTCATAGATCCCCGTTATGATGGTGACGGACTTCGCATCGAGGAGGTCATCAAGCGTGGACCGTTTGCCCAGCGCAACACTGGTGTGAAGGCTGGCGACATCATCGAACAGATTAACGGGCAGACCATCAAGCGTGGCGAAGACTATAACTATATGCTGGACGGAAAGGCTGGTCAGCGCACCCATGTCACCGTCTATAATCCCAAGGACGGTAAGCGTCGTGACATCATCATCAAGCCCGTCAGTCAGGCTGCCCTCGACGAACTGCTCTACAAGCGTTGGGTGGACCGCAACGAGAAACTAGTGGACAGTCTCTCCGGAGGCAAGCTGGCCTATGTGCATGTGAGGGCAATGAACAGCGAGAACTTCCGTAAGGTTTACAGCGAGTTGTTGAGCGACAAGAACCGCAACCGTGAAGGCGTCATCGTGGACGAGCGAGGCAATGGTGGCGGATGGTTGCACGACGACCTCTGCACGCTGCTCAGCGGTAAGGAGTATCACCGCTTTGTACCTAATAATAAATATGTGGGACGTGACCCGCTGAACAAGTGGGTGAAGCCATCCTGCGTGCTGATGAATGAGGACTGCTATTCTAACGGTTCCGGATTCCCCTGGGTATATCGTGAACTGGGCATAGGCAAGCTCATCGGTACCCCAGTGGCAGGAACCGCTACTTCTGTATGGTGGGAGACCTTGATGGACCGTACCCTCGTATTCGGTATTCCTCAGGTGGGCAAGTGGGACAAGAACAACCAGTTCATGGAGAACCAGGAGCTGTTCCCTGACATCGAGGTGTTCAATACGCCCGAGGACTACATCAACGGACACGACAGACAGCTGGAGACTGCCATCCGGGAAATGCTGAAGATAACAAAGAAATGAGAATTCCTGAAAAGAAGGATAGGGGTGTATAAAACGACAGATGGGCTTCACTGAAGGAAGTCCATCTGTTTTTTCAAGGCCTGCAAATCGTCGCGGACACTCATCAGCCTGGTAAGTACCTCAGCCCGTTTGTCTGCCCCGTCACGATTGCTATTGATAATCTTCTTGGCAGCAGCCAGCTTGAAACCACGTACTTTCACCAGGTTGTAGATCAACTTAATCTGTTCGATATCCTTTTCCTGATACTGGCGTATCTTGGCAGGTCCGGTGGTCTTCGGCTTCAGATAGGGGAACTCCGTTTCCCAATAGCGCAGGGTGCTCTCGTTCAGGCCAAACATTTCGGCCACTTCCTTGATGGAGTAGTACAATTTCAAGTTCTTGTTCAGATTCAGTGCCATAAACTTTCTTTTTTCTCGTCTGCAAAGATACAATTAAGTGAGGAGAAAAACAAAGGAAAATCGTAATTTTTTTGCTCTGACTTTGGAATTCTCAGAAACAATTTGTATTTTTGCAACGTAAAATGGAATTGTCTAACTCATTAAATAACTAAAAAATGAAAATCAGAAAGAACATCAAACGACTCATGATGACCCTTTGCATGGCTGTTATGACCGTAGCTGCTTCCGCCCAGAACGAAGCAATCAACAACGAAACTATCTTGACACTGTTGAAAGAAGGATTCAGTTCAGAGGAAATTATCGGAGCTATTGAGAACAGTACGGAGCGTACTATTCAGTACAGTATCGACTATATGCGTCAACTGAAGGCTGCCGGTGCCGATGCGGCACTGACCACTTACATCCAGAAGATTGCCAAGCAGGACTTTGGCTACGAGGGCATACTTTGGTGGAACCCCACAGACGGAGGCAAGCCCAAGAAGATGTTCCGTACCCAGTTTGAGAAGGAGTCGAAGGGATTCAACCTTGGAACTATCGCTGCTATGGGTGCTGGTGCCCTGCTCGTAGGTTCTGCCGTATCAGGCAACAAGCCTTCTGGTGGCGTAGCTGCTGCTGCCACTGCCGGAACCATTGCCTTGATGTCCACAGGCAAGGATATCCAGAAGCTGATGTTACCGGGAGCCACCTCAAAGCTGCAGATGGAGGGTGAGAACGGTCGCCATCCCGTGTTCCGCTTCTACTTCCCCAAGCGCGACGCAGAGAGCTTCCAGCAGGGTGCCGACAACTGGTATCAGATTGTGATGAGCAGCATCCAGAACCCCAACGAGTTCCAGTGCATCAAGATGCAGGTCAAAGAGCCTAAGAAGAGTGGCAAGGGCGGTCGCCGTCTGTTCCCGGAAAAGATGTCATACAGCGTGCTGGGCTTCGAGGGAAGCAATGCCTCTAATCGTAACATCATCGACTTCGAGATCAACGAGATCAACAACAACACCTTCGAGGTAACCTTCCCCAAGGGATTGGAGCCAGGCGAATACTGCTTCTTCTATAAGGGCGGTCTGGGTTCTCAGTCGTTCAAGGAGCACCCCTTCGGCTTTGACTTCACTGTGAAGTAAGAGGTGAGAGGTAAGTTTAAAAGTTTAATCATTTAATCATAAAAGCCCTATGAAAAAATTATTGATGACACTTGTTGCACTGATTGCAATGACTGTAACTGCCAATGCGCAGACCGTTTATGTATCCACAGGAGATGGTGCCGTTGCTTACCATAAGAGCAAGTCATGCAGCTATCTGTCTAATTCTAAGGATGTGAAGAGTGTTTCTACCGCTGAGGCCAAGAAGATGGGTCGCCACGAGTGTACCCGTTGCTATGGCACCGCTGCTGCAGCCAAGAAGACAACAGCTACTAAGGCTGTGAAGAAGACAGAAGGTCCTGCCCGTGACGAGAAGGGTCGCTTCATCAAGAAGGCCGATACCGAGAAGAAAGTAGCTGAAAAGAAAACTACGACAACAGCCAAGAAGACCACTCCAGCCCGTGACGAGAAGGGTCGCTTCATCAAGAAAGCTGACACCGAGAAGAAGGCTGCAGAAAAGAAGGTGAAGACCGAGGAGAAGGCTGCTAAGAAGACTACTCCAGCCCGTGACGAGAAGGGACGCTTCATCAAGAAGGCCGATACTGAGAAGAAGGCTGCCAAGAAGGCTACTCCTGCCCGTGACGAGAAGGGTCGTTTCATCAAGAAAGCCGACACCGAAAAGAAAACTACAGCCAAGAAGACTAAGAAGGCTGCATAACATTTAAATTATATGAAGAAATTTTTGATCATTGCAGTGATGGCAGTATGCTGCCTCACTGCAAACGCCCAGAAGGCACGTCACTTGTCGGGTGACATCACTATCCAACCCATGATTGGTGTGTCAGAAGGCATCCTCTCAGGCAAATACAATAACTTTATTTTCCGTAGCGACGACCCTCGCACGGGTTTGACCATCGGTGCTGAAGGCGAGTATTTCACGAATACCCGCAATCTCTCACTCACCGCAGGTCTTATGTACACCCAGCAGGGATGGATGGGAAAGGGTACTGGTCCGCAAACTACCAAGCTCAATTTCATCAACGTTCCCCTGATGGTCAATTTCTATGTCCTCAAAGGCCTTGCCCTGAAACTGGGTCTGCAGATGGGCTTCAGAGTGAGTGCTACGGAGGGTAACGAAAGTGTGGGCGACCTCTACGAGAGCTTTAACCTGAGTCTGCCCATTGGCGTCTCTTATGAGTTCAAGAGCCCCATCACGCTTGACTTGCGCTACGTCCCAGCCCTGACGCCTATCAACAAGGACTCCAACAGCGACTGGAAGATGCGCAGCGATGCCTTGACGCTGACCATCGGTTATAAGTTTGAACTTTTTACCCTATAACAAGAATCGCTTAGGAACTCCCCTAAGCGATTTTCTATTATTTACCGCATGCTGAACTCGCAACCGCAGTATTTCTGGTTGTAGAAAGCATATTCGCGGAGTAACTGGTTACGACGATCCTGCAGACCGCCCTTGCGCCAGTTCTGTGCCCAGAAGGTGGTACCCGGAACGGCAGCCTGGGCGCGCAGTCCTGCCTCGGTGATTTGCTCCAGACTCTTCCAACGGGAAGAGGCGAGCGTGGTGGTGAAATACGCCAAGCCTAATTCTTTGGCTTGCAGGGCGGCAACCTTCAGCCGATAGGAGAAGCACTGGAGACAACGGCTGCCCCGCTCGGGTTCTCCCTCCAGGCCTCGCACAGCCTCCAGCCAGCGCTGATGGTCATAGTCGCCGTCAATCCACTGAAGTCCCAAGCTCTCTGCATGGCGTTTACTTTCCTCCTTGCGGATGTCATACTCCTCGCGAGGAAAGATGTTGGGATTGAAATAAAAGATGGTGGGGCGGATGTCGTGTTGCAGCATCCACTCCACGATGGCAGACGAACAAGGGGCACAGCAGGCATGCAGCAACACCTGCTGCACACCTGCCGGCACCAGAATCTCATTCTTTTTCTTACTCATTTAGCACGGGCGCTTCTTGGGCAGCTTGAACACATCCTGCACCTCCTTCATCTGGGCTTCGGTCATACCATCGGGCTCAGAACCCATGGCACGGGCACACATAAAGATGTTGGCAGCCTTGCAGAGTACATCGGTCTGGTCGAAGGCATCCATGATGTCCTGACCAACGGCTACGGTGCCGTGCTTCTCCCACATCACCACGTCGTGGGTCTTGATCTGCTCCAAGGTTGCCTCGGCAAGTGCCACACTGGATGGCAGGGCGTAAGGCACGATGCCGATGCCCAGCGGTGCAAAGGCCAGCGTCTCGGGAATCATCGACCATAGCACGCGCGTCATTTCGTCACCCTTCAGGAAACGCTGGATATGACTCATAGCCACCAGTTCGATGGGGTGCGTATGGAGCGTAGCCTTATAGCATGAACCCGTCTCCAGCAGATAGTTCTGCAGGTTTAGGTGCGTGGGCAACTCGCTGGTGGGCACTACCGGCTCGTCGGCAATAACGACATACGAGGCACAGTCGTCCAAAATGCGGATAATGCTGCCATTCTGCATGGGTTCCTTCGCCAGGTCGCGCATGCGCTTGCCTGTTCCCTTGCAATAGAAATACTTGCCCTTCAACTGGGGCAGAACCATACCAATCTGCTTCACTTCCGAGATGGGCTTCATCGCCTTGCACTCGTCGTCCATAAACTCGGTGACGTTCACGGTGATGTTACCACCGTTACGCTCTGCCCATCCTTTCTGCCAGAGGTAACCAGTGACCTCGGCAATCTGATAAACTACCGCTTTCAATCCTTCGCGGCCTTCTAATATACTTTTCATGTTCATTAAATTAATTAATAATTCTCTCCGTAACGCTCCTTCGTAATATCCTCAAGAGCCCGTCCACGGGTGTTGGGTGCGCCGATGACACCCACGATGAGGGAGATGGCCAGCAGGGCTATCATGCAGTAGGCTGCGATGGTAAAGCCCTCGCCATTGTCACCATAGATATAGGTGAAGACGAGTCCCCACAGGGCCGACAGGCCACGAACGATGAAGAACATCAGGCCCTGGGCTCCTGCACGGAACTTGGCAGGGAACAGCTCGCTACCCCACAGGGCATAGAATATCTGAGGCGACGCACCACCCTGCACACCCCAAAGGATGGCAAACGCCCACAGACCGGCAGGTCCGTTGACACCGATGGTGACGATGACGAGCCACGCACAGAGGGCAGCAACCAGTCCGAAGACATAGATGGCCTTATGCGACGTCTTGTCGATGAGTTTCGAGGTGATAAACGTCACACCCACAATGATGAACCACTGTATGAAATTCATCCAGTTAGCCTGCTCGTTGGTGACGCCACCCGCCGTCTCGTAGATATGCGGCTGAAAGAAGCCCATCACCGAGGCTACGAGGTTCCACGTCAGGTAGATGGTTGCCAGGAAGCACACCGTTTTCACGGCGATGCTGTTGGAGAACAGCACCTTGATATTGTCGATGACGCCCGGCTTCTTTTCTGCACCTTCACCCTGTCCCTTGGTAAACTCGGCACTCTCCTGCAACTGGCGCTGCAGGTTCCAGGCGATGAAGGCCACGACGAACAGCGAGAGGAACACGATACGCGAAGAGAACACATTGACCACATGTTCCGGCTGACCCGTACCTATGAACAGCTGTGCCACCTGTTCTACCCATCCGAAGAGGTAGCCGCCAGGAGCGAACAACATGCCCAACAGCAGGATAACCATCGGACCGATGCCCCACGACATCTGCGAGATACAAATATTACGTCCGCGATTGTTCACCTCAGACGACTCGGAGATATAGGTCCACGAGGCAGGCACACCCACGCCGACGGAGATGCCCGTAACGAGGAATCCACACAACAGCATGGGGAAATTCATGCTCAGCATGATGAGCAGCACACCCGTCATATAGACCAGCAGGTTGTAGGTGAAGATAAACTTTCGACCGTACTTGTCGGCCAGGAAACCACCGATGATAGCACCTACGGCAGCACCCAGACAGAGGTAGTTCTGCCACAGCGTCAAGCCTGATGCACCCGCCACAATGGCACCTGCATCGAGATAATTAGTGAGAGACACGGCTATCGTGCTCTTCAAGGACCCATTATTTGCCATATTCTATTCAAATTAGAAATGAGAAGTGAGTAATCGACTAAGTCGCTTTGACCTCCAGGTCAAAGAAATGAGAAATAACGGGCTTTGCCCTAAATGGGTAAATGAGAAATGATGCCGCAACGAGCATTCCCTCATTTCCATTTTTCATTTCTTCATTTTCATTACTCATTTTTCATTTCTCATTACTCATTTTTTTTATCTACAAACCACGTCACATTCGATATTAAAGATCTTAGCCACCTTCAGGATGGTGTCGATATGATGACCCACGGCGGCAGCCATGTGGTGCGTAGGACCAGCCTCGCTCCACTTGTTGACGAACTCACGGCACGACAGCGAGAACTTGGTGCGCATGTTGGTATCGCCAAAGGTGAAGATGGGGCCTTCCTCGTTGACACCCTCGGCAGCCACGAACTTGAACACGCCGTTCTTGTCCTGCGTGATAGCCAGATAGGTCACAGGACCCGTAGGAGGATAGAACTGGGTGAGGTAACCGCCACCAGCCTTTCCGTGGAACACAGGCACGATCTTCATCGTAGGCTTCTTGGCCTGCGAGATGTCGAAGTCGCCAGAGCCTGAGTGTCCGATGATACAGATGTCCTTGGGGAAGTCGATGCTATACATTTCAGCCAGTGTACCTGTACCTGAGATGGTCTTCAGGATAGACATGGCCATCGCCACCTTCATGTCACCCTCAACGGCACAGGCGGTATGCTGCTTGATGAGCATAGAGAAGGCAGGAATCAGCATCGAGTCGAGCTTGCCGGCAATGCCCTGGGCAAAGCCGTCGTAGTGAGAGGCTATCATGCCCAGCTGCTCGTCCTTCACCCATTGCTCGAAGGCCACCACATACTTCGCCATGTCCCACACTTTCTCAATGGTGCCGCCACCCTCGATGTCGAAGGTGTCCAGGATGTCCTGGGCCTTGGCACGGATGGCCGCCTCGTCGGTGATGTTGTCGGCTATGGCCCACATCTTCTCCCAGTCGAACTGCTTGGTATAGACGAACATGCGATGGTATAGATTGGTCTCGTCGATATAGAGGTCCATCATGCCAGGGTAGGGGCGACCGATTTGTGCGATGTTCGTATCGCGGAAACGGCGACGCACCTGAGCGGCACGGCACCAGTCCTCAATCTCTGCCTGACAGCCTGGGTCGCCACCCTCGACAACACCCGTAATCACCGCTGAGCGTTTGCCGGCACGGTTCAGGTCGGCTACCATCTCACCGATAGCACCGCAGGCATACAGCTCGCCCAGCCAGGTGGGGATGTCGGTCTTGGCATAGTCTGGTGCCAGTTTCTTCTGCAGGTTCACAATCACCACGGGAACGTCGAGGTCGCGAACGGCAGGCAACATGTTATAAGAGGTGCAATAGGTCAGCATCTGCAGGATGACCAAATCGACATCGGCAGCACGGAACTTATCGCCTGCCGCCATCGACTGCTCCTTGGTAGTCACCATGCCGCCATCAATGATCTCAATGGTGTCGGGCAGTGTCTTCTTGAATGCTGCATACTGGGCCTCGAACTCTGGAACGAGTTGAGGGAACTGTGGCAGGTATGCTTGCAGCGCAATGCTGAAAACGCCTACCCTTGCTTTTGTCTCAACTAATGGTTTTGCCATAATAATGCTATTTTTGATTTGTTATTGTTAGATATTTCTTGTAGGCGGCAGCCCATGCAGCCTTGTCGCCACTGGGATGATAAGGCACCATTTCTACGCTGTTGGCTATGATGGCACGCATCGCCCAGACGTCGGCTACGTCACCACTTGCCTTCGCCTGCAGCATGATGTTGCCAATAGCAGTACACTCCTGCGGACCTGCCAGCACCTCTACGCCACAGGCATCGGCAGTAAACTGCGTCAGGTACTTGTTCAGCGAACCTCCGCCAATGACATGCAGCACCTTGAGGTCGAAGTCTGCAAACTCCTTCAACCACTGGAACACCTGACGATAGCGGAGTGCCAGCGAGTCGAAGATGCAACGGCATATCTCGGCAGGTGTCTCAGGGACGGCCTGACCGGTCTGGCGGCAATAGGTCTGGATGGCCTCAATCATACTCGGCGGATTGGCAAAGGCCTTGTCGTCAGGATTGATGATGGAGCGGAAGGCCTCCACCTGCATGGCAGAACCTTGCAGCTCGGGATGCGATACCTCGCTCAATGGCATGCTCTCACCTCTCACCTCTAACCTCTCACCTCTTGAAATCCACTCCTTGCGGCAACGCTCATAGAGCCACATGCCACAGATGTTCTTCAGGAAACGCGTGGTGCCCTCTATGCCGCCCTCGTTGGTGAAGTTCAGCTCGTAGCTACGCTCGTTGATGATGGCCTCCTTTGTCTCAATACCCATCAAGCTCCAAGTACCACTCGACAGATAGGCAAACTGTGCGTCCTTGGCGGGCACGGCAGCAACGGCAGCACCGGTGTCGTGTCCTGCAACGGCTATCACGGGTACGGCACCCAAACCCGTCATCTTCTGCACCTCTTCCGTCAGCACGCCAATCTTGGTACCAGGCTGTACCATGCGTCCGAAATGACTACGTTTCAGACCTACGCTCTCAATCAGCTGTTCTGAGAGGTCACCCGTCCTTGGGTCGAGCATCTGGGAGGTTGAGGCAATGGTGTATTCGCAAACGGCCTCACCCGTCAGCATCCAACTCAGCGCATCGGGCACGAAGAGCACCTTCTTGCAATGCTGCATGGCCGCATTACCAGCCTTGCGCATGGCATGCAACTGAAACAGTGAGTTGAAGTTCATGAACTGGATACCCGTAATATCATAAACGGTCTTGCGGTCCTGCACATTCTCCAGATAGTCATCCATAGCGGCAAAAGTATGCGGGTCGCGATAGGCCATCGGATTGCGCAGGATAGCGTCGTCTTCACCGATGAAGACAAAATCCACACCCCACGTGTCAATACCGATAGAGTTAATCTCCAGTCCACGTCTGCCAACCACCTGCAGACCTTTGATCATCTCCAGATACAGGGCGTAGATGTCCCAGTAGAAGTGCCCTCCCGTCTCTATCAGGTTGTTGGGAAATCGGGTCAGCTCTTCTTGCTCCAGCTTGCCGTCAGCCAGTGTGCCCAGGATGGTGCGTCCACTGGTGGCACCCAGGTCAACGGCGAAGTAGTATTTCTTGTTTTCCATATATTGATAATGTATAGTTTGTTATATATAAAAAGACGAAGACGCACCCAATGCGTCCTCGTCTATTTTAGAATTTTAACGGCTTACCGTCGTAGGTGAAGTCCACCAGCTCGTATTTTTCGGAGGTTTTCACGTCAAACATCGTCTTGCTCTCCACCGTGATGTTGCGCATCGTGATGTTGTTACACCGTGACAGCGGCATGTCCTTGCGGTCGCCAGGCTTGAAGAACTGCGACCAGGGATGGATGTAGAGCATTCGCGTGCATTTCCCCTGGATGTCCTCCACCAGCACATACTCATAATGCTGAGGGGTGTCGGTACGCATCTTCAGCCACAGCACACGGTTGACATCGTCACAATAGCAACGGCGCAGGATGACGTTACGGTCGTGTACCGATTCAGAGCCTAAGGTCAGACAGCCATGTACAATGCCGTAGTGGCAGTCCTCTATCAGGATGCGCTCGCACGGCCCGTTGGTAGAGTCCTTGTCTGCCCACGTTCCCTTGCCGCCTTTCAGCACGACGGCATCGTCGTTGACATTCATGTAGCAGCCCTTGATGTGTACATCGGAGCAGACGTCTATGTCTATCGCGTCAGACGAGGGTGCTCCACGCTTGGGTTCCGGGGCAAAGACGTTGTGAATGGGCGCATAGATAAAGCAGTCCAGGTAACGCACATGGTCGCTCTTATATACATGATTGGTCCAAAAAGGCGAGTTGATCAGGTGAACATCCTGAATCGTCACGTTCTTACAGTTCGACACGTAGGTCAGGCGCGGACGCTGTGCGTCCTTGTTGGTACACTGCGGATTCCACTGCCGGCGAATCCAGAACTCCTGCCAGTAGGCAAGTCCGTTGCCGTCTATCGTACCCTTGCCGCTGATGGTGAAGCCATCCAGTCCGTCAGCGTTGATCAGGGCTGCAAAATACTTACAGGTCTCTCCTTCAATGCGCGTCATCAGCACGGGGAAGTCGATGATGCGCTCAGAGCCCTTCAACGTGCCTGCCTCCCGAATGTGCAGATGGGTTCCCTGCTTGAAGAAGAGCGCTCCCGTCATGAAGGTTCCCTCGGGAACCACAATGACGCCTCCTCCCTCCTGGGCACAACGGTCTATCACCGCCTGAATCTGCTGCGTCTGCACCTCTGCGCTGTTTGCCAGCACGCCATAGTCGGTCAGCACATATTGCTTGCCCAAGCTGTTGACATCTACTTTCGTTGCCTGTTGGAACCAGGCATCCATCGGTGTACCGTCGGGCCAGGTCTCTACAACAGGCTTCTTGCTCTTAGCCCCTGCCGCTAACGTCAGCAGAGCCACCAGCACCGTCATCATTTTCCTCATGCTCATGTCTTTTTGTTTTAGTAGATTGTAATAACTGATTGCAAAGGTAGCCATTTTTTCCCAAAAGACATACCCAAACCACATTTTTTTGTTACCTTTGCACTGTGAAAGCCTTACGAAGGCAAACAAAACAAATCAAAAACAAAGAAACAGCTATGAAGAAAACAATTCTTGCAGTTCTCGCACTCTGCATGTCCCTGACTGTCGCCGCTCAGCAGGAGGTGCTGCAGACAGCACAGAAAGCCAACAACTACTTTATGACCAAGTACAGTGACCCCACCATTCCTACTTTTGTCAAGAGGATGCGTGAAAGCAACCTGTGGACCCGTGCCGTCTATTACGAAGGACTGATGGCTCTCTATGGCATCGACCCCGACAAACGCTATCTCGACTATACCAAGCGATGGACAGACCATCACCAGTGGATGGCCCGTGGTGGCGTGAAGGCTACGAATGCTGACAACCAGTGTTGCGGACAGACGTATATCGAACTGAACCAGTTGACAGGTGATGGATCGTTGGAACTTACCCGTCAGAACCTGGACTACCAGATAGGCACCAACCGCATAGACTACTGGACGTGGATTGATGCCATCCAGATGGCGATGCCTGTCTATGTGAAGATGTATGCCATCACGAAAGACCAGAAATACCTGGACTATGCCATGCGTAGCTACGACTGGACACGCAACACCTGCGGAGGCGGTTGCTTCAACGTGAAGGAAGGTCTCTGGTGGCGCGACAAGGACTATGTGCCTCCCTATAAGGAGAAGGACGGCAAGAACTGTTACTGGAGTCGTGGCAACGGGTGGGTCTATGCCGCCCTGGTGCGCTGCATGAACGTATTGTCGCCCAAGGAGAAAGCCTCCAAGCAGTTGAAGAAGGACTTTATCCTGATGAGCGAGGCACTGCTGAAATGTCAGCATGAGGACGGATTTTGGCACGCCAGCCTGGTGAGCGACGTCAACTATCCCACTCCTGAGATGACAGGAACAGCCCTCTTCCTCTACGGCATGGCATGGGGCATCCAACACGGTATTCTGAAAGACAAGCAGTATCGCCCTGCCTGCGACAAGGCATGGGGTGCCCTGAAGTCGTGTTTGCACAGCGACGGCTTCTTAGGATGGAACCAGGGTACGGGCAAAGAGCCTTCCGCTGGTCAGCCTGTTACCTTCAACAGTGTGCCCGACTTTGAGGACTACGGTACAGGCTGCTACCTGTTAGGCTTAACCGAATATTATCGGTTATGCCAAAATGAGAAATGAGAAGTGAGTAATGAGAAGTGAGAAATGAATGGTAACCCTGCAAAATGATTAAGATGAAACGACTCATGATACGAAGAAGGCTACAGACACCCTTGTCATTCTTCATTTTTAATTTATTATTTCTCATCCCTCATTCCTCATTTCTCATTTGTGCACAAAATGCGCAATGGCCAAAGCCTCTGCCAGAGGCCAAGGCCGGCACTCGCTGGTGGTGGCTTGGTTCTGCGGTAGATAAGCCCAACCTGGAATGGAACCTCAGCGAATATGCCCGGGTGGGCATCGGTGCCGTGGAGATCACCCCGCTGTATGGTGTTCAGGGCAACGAGAAGAACGAGCTGTCGTTCCTGTCGCCTCAATGGATGCAGGCACTGAAAGATGTGCAGGACATCTCACGGGAGAAAGACATCGAGGTGGATATGAACTGTGGAACAGGATGGCCCTTCGGCGGTCCTTTGGTACCTATCGGGGAAGCGGCTTGCAAGGCGGTCTTTGTCGATACGCTGATTCATGCCAAAAGCGTTGATGTGAATGCCATCAGTCTGCCAGTGCCTGCGAAGGAACGCCCCTATGCCCAGCTGCAATGCGTCAAGGCCTTCCCCACAGGGCAGAAGGACCAGTGGCGTGTCATTGCCGTCTATGCCTCCCGTACCCGTCAGAAGGTCAAGCGTGCCGCTCCCGGTGGAGAAGGGTGGGTCATCGACCACTTCGACCGTCAGGCTGTCAAGCATTACCTCGACCGTTTCGAACAGGCCTTTGACAAGTCTGGCGTATCTTATCCCCATACGTTCTTCAACGACTCCTATGAGGTCTATCATGCCAACTGGACGCCGACGCTCTTCGACGAGTTCCAAAAGCGTCGCGGCTATGACTTGCGCGACCATCTGCCCGAACTCTTAGGTTTCAAGGACGATGACAACCAAGTGCTCAGCGACTATCGAGAAACCCTTTCCGACCTGCTCTACGAGAATTTTACTTTGCAGTGGGTCAACTGGTCGCACAGTCACGGCGTTCAGGTTCGTAATCAGGCACACGGTTCACCTGCCAACCTGCTGGACCTTTATGCCGCTGTCGATATCCCTGAGATTGAAGGTTTCGGACTGTCTGAGTTTGGCATCAAGGGGTTGCGCACCGATCCGGGTATGACGCGTAAGAACTTCAGCGACCTGTCGATGCTGAAATATGCCCCCTCGGCAGCCCATGTCATGGGTAAGCCGTTCACCTCCAGCGAGACCTTTACCTGGCTGACGGAGCACTTCCGCACCTCGTTGTCCCAGATGAAGCCTGACCTCGACCTGATGTTTGCCGCTGGTGTCAACCACGTCTTCTTCCACGGCTCGGCATACACGCCCCAAGACGACCCTTGGCCAGGATGGAAGTTCTATGCCTCCATCGACATGAGTCCTACCAACAGCATCTGGCGTGATGCCCCCTTCCTGATGCAATATATAGAAAGGTGTCAGAGCTTCCTGCAAATGGGACGACCCGACAACGACTTCCTGGTCTATCTGCCCGTTCACGACATGTGGAAACAGCGCAACAAAGAATTGCTGATGCAGTTTGACATCCATGCCATGGACCGCCATGCGCCGTCCTTCATCAAGAGCATTCTGAAGATAGACAGCCTGGGCTTCGACTGCGACTACATCAGCGACCGACAACTGGCTAAGGTGGTCGTCAAGGACAACCTGCTCGTCACGGAGGGAGGCACCTGCTATAAAGCCCTTGTCATCCCTACAGGCACGACGATTGCGCCAGCCCTGAAGAAGGAGTTGGAACGTCTGTCACCCTATGTCGTCTATGGCGAGGATGCGACAGCAATGGCTCGCTATGCCCAGCCCGAAGCCATGAAGGCTCAGTTAGGCTTGAAGGCCATCCGTCGCCAGTCTGACAAGGGCTACCATTATTTCATGGCTAACCTGACGCCCAACGACATCAGCCAGCAGGTTGCACTGGCCGTTCCCTTCAACAGTGCCACCTGGTACGACCCCATGACGGGCGACATCATCCCAGCTCAAGTAACTGACGGCAAGGTCTTTGTCAACCTGCGCAGTGGCGAAAGCCGAATCCTCCAGACGAGTCAGTCTAGTCCATCTGGTCTGTCTAGTCCATCTAGCCCATCTAGTCCATCTTCCATCCCCCTCAGTGGTCCCTGGACGCTTTCTTTCATCGAGGAAGCTCCCAAGGTCGGTCAGACGTTCCAGTTGGATAAACCACAGACCTGGGAGACGCTGAGCCAGGAAGCCGCCATTACGATGGGCACGGGTGTCTATTCCACCACCTTTACCCTGACCTCAAAGCAGGCCCGTCTGCAATGGATGATTGACCTGGGCGACGTCCGCGAGTCGGCCCGCGTCTATATCAATGGACAGTTCATAGGGTGCGCATGGGCTGTTCCCTTCGTCCTCGACTGTCGCAACACCCTGAAGAAGGGTAAGAACGAGCTGCGCATCGAGGTTACCAACCTGCCTGCCAACCGCATCAGCGACATGGACCGTCGTGGCATTCCCTGGCGTAAGATGAAGGAAATCAACGTGGTTGACATCAACTACAAGAAGACCACCTACGAAACGTGGCAACCCATGAAGAGCGGACTGAATGGCGACATCAAGCTATATACAAAATGAGGGGCGTTCAAAAAACGTCCCTCATTTTTATCAGTCTTTAGGATAGCGGCCTAGTCGAAGAATCCTGGCTGCTTGTACTCGATGCCTAACTCGCGGTCAACGGTAGCCAGGATGCCCTGCACCTGTCCGAGGGCGAACATGCGGCCCAACAGGGTATAGCCGGCATTATGGCCGTGACTGCTCTCGTCCATGATGCCACCAGGAACATCGGTAAACGTCATACCATGATCCACACGCATGGGCAATTGCGGATTCTCTTTCTCGAAGATGCGGCACAGCTCTATCAAGTCGGCACGTCCACCCAGGTGGCTGGCCTCTGTGAAGTTGCCGTTGGGGAAGATGTGGCACGAGCGCAGGTGTACGAAATGGGTGCGCGACGCAAACTTCTTGGCCATCTCCACCACATTGTTATAAGTACCTGCTGAGAGTGAGCCGGCACAGAAGGTCAGTCCGTTATGCTTGTTGGGCACGGCATCCAGGAACCACTGGATATCCTCCTCGGTACGGACGATGCGTGGCAGTCCGAGAATCTCGATGGGGGGATCGTCGGGGTGTACGCACATGTTCATGTTGCACTCCTCGCAAACAGGCATGATGGCCTCCAGGAAGTACTTCATGTTCTCGCGGAGCTGCTTCTTGTCGATACCCTTGTACAGGTCGAGGAACTCGCGGAACTTCTGGATAGGCGACTCGTCGTTCTCGCTGAAGTTACCGCTGACGAAGCCCTGAGTCTTGATGACGATGTTCTCCACCAGCTTATGGTCCTTCTCGGGCGTCATGGTCTTGGCCAACTCGTCGCACTCTGCCAGCACATTCCTATCGATCTTTTCTCCTTTCTCATTTCTCATTTCGAATTTAGCCCACTCCTCACGAGCACCCGGGCGCTTCAGGATATAGATGTCGAAGTAGGCAAACTCGGCATAGTTGAAGTACAGGTTCGTGGCACCGTTGGGGTTGTCGTGGAACAGGTCGGTACGTGCCCAGTCCAGCACCGGCATGAAGTTATAGCAGATGCAGTGGATGCCCTCGGCAGCCAGGTTGCGCAGGCTCTCCTTATAGACCTCTATCTGGTGGTCACGGTCAGGACCGCCATACTTGATGGTCTCTACGACAGGCAGACTCTCTACCACGCTCCATCGCATGCCGTAGCTCTCGATATACTCGCGCAGGTCGTGAATCTTCTCGCGCGTCCACACCTCACCAAGGGGCACGTCGTGCAGTGCCGTAACGATACCCTCTACTCCGATTTGTCTCAACTGGGCAAGCGTAATCTTATCCTTCTTGCCAAACCATCTCCATGTTCTTTCCATAGTTCTATGTTTTTTTGTTTAGTGTTGCAAAGATATATAATAAAAATGAATAATAATAATATCTTATGATTTTTTTAGAGAGAATGTGGTCAGTTATCTTTTATGGTTAGTGGGGTTCATTTATTAGGTAATTCAAGTTTCTCTACGCATTCGCTCCACTTCGAGGAGTAAAGGAGTAGATTGCCCCTCTTCGTACATCCAGGCGGTGACGCTCTTGTGCATGCGCCGCTTGAAGGCGGCACTGAAAGTGCTGTAGCTGTGGTAGCCGCTTTCCTGCGCCAGTTGCTGGGCGACAATGGGCTCCTGGGCAGCGGCAAGCTCGCGGTAGCGGGCTATGAAGTAAGCGACACGAAGGTCGTGGATGTATTCATAGTAGCTGGTGTCCTGACTGGTGAAATACTGGCTGAGATAGTAGCGGTTCACACCCACGGCTACCGAGAGTTGCGACAAGGTCAGGTCCGTCTGCAGGTAGAGCTGTGTTT
>CACXTX010000055.1 GCA_902770635.1 uncultured Prevotellaceae bacterium
GCAGGAACAAGATGACAAACTGCCGTTCTGACAACAAAATCAGGAATAAGCTTGCATAGTCCAAGGAAATTGCCTATCTTTGCACCGCCAAGGAGACGGCTAACAGAATATGCTCTGATTCTGTCATGCAGCATGACTGTCAACCGTCTTAGGACAAAGATTTTGGAGTGACAACTATCTTAGGAATAAAGACAAAAGTGTAAACCGAAGCAGGAATAAAGTCATAAACTGACAACCTGTATAGGAATAAAAACAATGAAGTGTAAACCAAGTTAGGAATAACAAACAATACTGTCAACCAAATTCAGTACACTACAATTACCGAATAGGCAGAAGATTCGGGCTGAAACATATCATAATTCCTAATTTCTAATTCCTAATTCCTAATTCCTAATTCTATATAGAAAAATTCCTCACGCAGTTACTCAGCGCTTTAGGATTTCCCATATCATACATCACACCCTTTAAGCGTATTCCCATCATACCACTCTGCTTGCGCACTGCATCAAGAGCGGCTGTCAGTTCTATCTCGCGGGTGAAGTCGCCTTCGGCATCAGCCTGCTGAATATCAGCAGCCAGTTGCGCAAAGACCTCCGGTGTCAGGATATACTGGCCAAACACGCTATAATATTCCTTCTTTCCTTCGGCATTCCGAACCCCCAGGAACTCCTCTGCATAACTGGCCTTGGGTTTTTCATTCATCACTGAGACATTGAGAACGGTATGGTCTTTATCTTCCCATACACCACTCAAAATACCATAATGGCTTACCTCAGCCAAGGGAACGGGGTGGATACTGATCATGAGTTGGTTATAACGCTCGTATTCCTCTATCATCTGCAAGGCACAGGGCTTATTAGACAGCGTGCGGTAAAGGGTATCACCCAAGAGCAGCAGGACCGGTTCGTTACCTGCAAACTCCGCAGTCTGATAGACCGCATGACCAAATCCTCTCTTTTCTCGCTGATAGACATAACGTAAACGTTTGCCTATAGACAGGATACGATTCTCATATTCCTGTGCCTCAGGATTCAGCTTACGCAAGTGTTCCTCCGAAAGTGGACGCTCAAAGAACTCCGTGTATTGAAGGCGCTCCTCTTCGGAACCCAGTACCAAACAAATCTCCTCAACACCACTCTTGACCAACTCCTCTAATAAGATAAGGATAACAGGACGTACCATTCCGTCTGGACAAGGTATGGGGAAGAAATCCTTCTTCAAGGCACGGGTAGCAGGATAAAGACGAGTTCCGAAACCCGCAACAGGGATAATAGCTTTGCGAACCGTATGTACAGGATGCAAAGTCAGTGGATATGCCCGCATGTCCTTTGCATTCAGATAGTCTATCAGCTGTTGCTGCGATTCCGCATTACGAGCCAGAAACTGCACAGAGCCGTCCCCATGAGAACCGACGCCTTTGCCGCCATAAATCATAGACTGTATACTAGGGTCCTTCAGCACCTCATGAAGCTTAGGAGCCCATAAAGCTGGCGACATAGGAGCGACATACTTGTCGAACATCTCTTCGGCTTTTGTCATCAGTCTGCCTAAAGCCTCTGCGTCTCCGCTCGCCATATACTGAATGGCCTTATCTACAGTTTCCTGGTTCCATTCACCCAACGCCTTATGGAGATTCTCTTCAGACTCATTAGAAGCAAAAGGATAGGCTTTGTTCAAGTCGGAAAGAATCTTAATCGTATCTTTTTCCGCACACAAATCAGCAAACACCCAATACAACGGCTTTTTCACATTCAGCGCCTTCACCTCAATCTCATCGCCATCAAAAGTCATCAGGTTAGGTTTCACACCAAAGGCACATGCCTGATCCAGACGTCCACAACGGGAAGAAGTACGAATCTCGCCCAAATAGGCAATATTCATTTCGCCCAGCGTATTCAGATTCAGGTTATACAACTGATTAAAAGCACGAGCCACTAGCACGCAGATGGCGGCAGAAGAAGACAAACCGCTCTTCATGGGCAGCGTCATACGCGTGATACGGATGCGCACACCACCCACTTTATACCATTCCAGCATATAGGAAGCCACACCGGCACAGTAGCAGAAGAAAGAGCCCGACTTGGCCACATGCTTCAACTCGGCTTCATTCATTCTGCAGGAGAAATCACTCCATTCCCCCTCTATTTCGGGGGCATCGCTATACATCTCAAAGATGGAAGACTTCTCTACCTCGGCATAAATACCTTGCTCTATACCAGTAACGATTGACGCACCCGGCATGATTTCCGCATTCATCGTACGATAGTGACCTGCCCAGTCCGTGTGTTCTCCAAACAGGCACAAACGACCTGGAACGAATAGTTTCTTCATGATGTTTTGTTTGGTTTTTATGTAAAAATATGCACAAAGGTACTAACAAATGGGTAAAATACAAAATAAAACGGATTTTTTTCCCAATTTATTTGGTCAAATTGATTAAAATATATACTTTTGCAAGCAAATTATAACGTATTTTAATAACTTTTTAAAACATCTAGCCTATAGAGAAAACTCTACTTCATTATTAAAAAAGGAAGAAAATGAAGGATTATGCAAGCTTGACCGACGAGCAGTTGGCATTGCTTTACGTAGGAGGAGACTATAGCGCTTTTGATGTGTTATTAGAACGCAATCAGCAAAAGCTCTACTCGTATATTCTATTCGTGGTTCACGACCCCGAAATGGCTAACGACGTCTTCCAGGAGACCTTTGTAAAAGTCATCACCAAGTTACAGGATGGCAAATACACAGACTCTGGCAAGTTCAGTTTCTGGCTCACGCGTATTGCACACAACGTGATGATGGACAACTACCGTCATCAAAAGACGACGCAGATTGTAGAACCTACGGAGGACAATGACCTGAACAAGTTACGCTCCAACGACATCATGGACATTAACAGAGAGAACGAATATGTGAACACCCAGGTGATGAATGACGTGCGTAACCTAATGGAAGCACTGCCTGCACCACAGCGTGAGGTGGTCTATATGCGCTTCTATCAAGACCTGTCGTTCAAGGAAATTGCCGAAATAACTGGTGTTAGCATCAACACGTCGTTAGGTCGCATGCGTTATGCTCTGATTAACATGAGACGCATGGCAAGAGAGCATCACATCCAATTGAATATGGAGCTTTAGCGCTTCGCTAGTTGATAGTTGATAGTTGATAGTGGATAATTATCGACTGCGGTAGCAAACTATCAATTATCAACTATCAACTATCAATTAGGGCGGAGCCCGCTACGGCTACGCCCGCAACGCCCGTAAATCGTGAATGGTCTGCTCGGGTGTGGGACTATGGAACACATAGCTTCCAGCAACCAATACATCAGCACCAGCCTCAACAAGGCGAGGTGCTGTTTCTTGCTGTACCCCACCGTCAATTTCTATCAATGCTTTCGAACCGCTCTCAGTAATCAGATGACGCAACTGACGCACCTTCTTGATGGTGTTCTCTATAAATGTCTGACCACCGAAGCCTGGGTTGACGCTCATCAACAGGACCATATCCACATCGTTAATGATGTCTTCCAGCAAGCACACCGGCGTAGAAGGATTCAGGGTGACACCGGCTTTCATGCCTGCCTGATGAATTTCCTGAACAGTGCGATGCAGATGGACACAAGCCTCCAGATGTACATTCATCATCATGGCGCCCAACTTAGCCGTCTGTTTGATATATTGTTCCGGGTGAACAATCATGTAATGGACATCCAATGGTTTCGTACACTTTTTGGCGACAGCCTCCAAAACAGGAAAGCCAAAGGAGATATTAGGGACAAACACACCGTCCATCACATCCAGGTGAAGCCAGTCGGCCTCACTGCGGTTTATCATTTCCAGTTCACTGTCGAGATGCAGGAAGTCGGCAGCGAGCAACGAAGGTGATACTTTTGTTGCCATAATCTTCTAAGTTAGTTCAAACACATCACTGAGGAATTGCCTTCAGCATTTTTCAAGTTGTGATACATCCGGGCAAACTGCTTGATGAAAAGAATAGTCGATTTGCTGGGTTCTAATTCGTTGGGAGTAAAATTATGCATAGGCGGTACGTTTTTTTTTGTTTTCTTGTTTTATTATTTAACGTACGTCATTTGCCTTTTATTATACTTCACCAAAACTTTTTTATCTCACCCGATAATCATCTATTTGCTTGATGCCATTCAGGAAGTCGCGGGCCGCCATTCGCTTCTTGCCAGCCAGCTGCAACTCTACTATTTCCAGCAGCTCATCAGCAGCTGACACACAAAGGATCTTTCCCTCTATGCTGATTTGTCCGATGCCCTTTCCCGGCTTACCAGTCTTTCGTGTCTTATAGATTTTCAGTACCGTTTCCTTACCATCAGGAGCAACCAGCGTCGTCCAGGCTCCAGGATACGGACTCAATCCACGCACAAAGTCATATACCTGTTTGGCTGTCTTCGACCATCCTATCTCGCAGGTTTCCTTGAAAATCTTCGGAGCGGGTTTTAGCGCTTCGCTAGTTGATAGTTGATAGTGGATAGTTGATAATTGACTATCTTCTTGGGCGATAGTTGCAGGGTGACCGTCTGCAGCAATGATGGCGTCCAGCGTCTCTAAGCAAAGCTCAGCACCCAGATGCATCAATCCATCATAGACATACTCCACGTCAGCCTCATCGGGAATCGGGAAGGGCTTCTTCATGATGATACGCCCGGTATCGATATCGTGATCCAGGAAGAAGGTGGTCACACCCGTCTCTGTCTCTCCGTTGATAACCGCCCAGTTTATCGGAGCTGCGCCACGGTATTGCGGCAACAGGGCGGCATGCACGTTAAACGTACCGTATTCCGGCATCGCCCACACCACTTCGGGTAACATTCGGAATGCCACAACCACTTGCAAGTTAGCATGATAGGAACGAAGCTGTTCTATGAACACAGGGTCTTTCATCTTCTCCGGTTGCAACACGGGCAATCCCTTTTCCAAGGCATACTGCTTCACGGCAGAGGGCCGCATCTCCGTCTGGTGTCGCCCTACAGGTTTGTCGGGCTGTGTCACAACAGCCACTACGTTATAATGATTGTCCACCAGTGCCTGCAGTGTCTCCACGGCAAACTCCGGTGTTCCCATAAATACGATTCTTAAATCTGATTTTCGCATACGCTAATTGATAATTGATAGTTGATAGTTGATAATTAATCAAATACTCTTCTTTGTTGTTTTAATCGAGGATACTAATAATCTGATTAACTCATCAACATCTTGCTTTAACGACATATAAAGATTGTCATCCAAAAATTCAGAGCGATGGAGAACAACCAACCAATACGAAGTCTCACTGGCTTCTTTAAGTGCTATACTGTATTTACTTAAAAAGTCTGCTTTGCTCTGCGCCTGGATTCCTTCGTGAATATTGGCACCTATACTCGTTCCACTACGGAACAGTTGTTTTGACATAATAAATTCCTGTCTGTCATTCATTAAATATTGATAACACTTAGCCATCCTAATGGCAAAGTCAACACTTTTATCAGTCAATATACTTCCTTGCGTCATAATTATCAACTATCAATTATCAACTATCAACTAGGGCGAAGCCCGCTACGCCCGCTCAGTCTTGACTCAGGTCGTGCACCATCTTTCGATACATATCGTACATCCTGCGACGGGAAATATAACCCTTCAGATGCCGATCCTCGTCTAATACCGGCAACCAGTCGGCCTGCGTACGCTCAAAGGTTTTCATCACCTCGGTCATTGGCGTATTGTCATTCAGCACGGCAGCAGGATCAACCATCAGCTGACTGGCCTTAAAGTGATGATACAGCTCTGTGCGGAATACAACATGCCGTATTTTCTGGATGTTCACCTCTCCCAACAGCACACCTGCCGCATCCGTCACCGGCAACACATTGCTGTGGCTGCGACTGATTTTATGAACCATCTGTCCCAATTCCATATCGGGAGAAACGCTCTGGTAGTCACGGTCTATCACCGAGTCAAGGCTCATCAGCGTCAACACGGCATGGTCGGTATGGTGCGTCTTCAACCTTCCCTGCTTGGCCAGTCGCATACCATAGATGCTGTGAGGCTCGAAAATGATGATAGTCAGATAGGCCGATACCGAAACTATCATCAACGGCATAAACATATTAAAGCCACTGGTTATCTCGGCAATGAGGAAAATACCCGTCAAAGGAGCGTGCATCACACCCGACATCACACCAGCCATTCCCAGCAAGGAGAAGTTCTTTTCCGGCACATAAACGCCTATCTCATGAATATTCCACAGACGAGAGAACAAGAAACCCGTAAAGCACCCGATGAACAACGAGGGGGCAAACGTACCGCCACAACCGCCGCCGCCATTGGTAGCAGAGGTGGCAAACACTTTGGTCAGCAACACCAATCCTATATATATAATAAGGTATTCACCATGACCGTAGAACAACGACCCCGACAGTACCTGATTCCAGTCGGCCTCCGTTTTTCCGTTCAGCAGCAGGTTAATGCTATGATAGCCTTCACCGTAGAGCGACGGGAAAAGGAAGATGAGCGTGCTGAGGATAACACCGCCTATGAGCAACTTCACATAAGGCTTGTTCTTGAAACGGGCAAACATGTCCTCGCAAGCATTCATGGTGCGGATGAAGTATAGGCTGACCAGCCCACAACTAACGCCTAAGAGGATGGTTGCAGGAACACGCTCTACCGTCCAGTCTGAATCCAGATGGAACGTGAAAAGCACGGCATTGCCGCTGAAGATATAAGTAAAACAAGTAGCCGTCACACAACTGACCAGAATAGGCAACAGCGAAGCCATTGTCAGGTCAATCATCAGCACCTCCAGGGTAAACACCAGTCCAGCAATAGGAGCCTTGAAGATACCTGCGATTGCTCCTGCCGCACCACAGCCAACCAGTGTCATCAGGGTTTTGTTATCCAACTTGAATAGCTGTCCAAGGTTGGAACCGATGGCAGAGCCTGTCAGTACGATTGGAGCCTCAGCACCCACCGAACCGCCAAAGCCGATGGTGATGGCCGAAGCTATCACACTCGACCACGTGTTATGAGGTCTCAAGCGGGAACGATTGGAAGAAATGGCATACAGGATTCGGGTGATTCCGTGCGAGATATTATCCTTGACAATGTAGCGTACAAACAACGATGTCAGGTAAATACCAATCACCGGATAGACCAGATACAGCCAGTTGTAGCTGACAGCAGAGAAGTGTCCTGTCAACAAGGCCACTATCTGGTTGATCAGTCCGTGAAGGATATAGGCAGCTACAGCAGAAAACAAACCCACAAAGAATGCTAAGACAAGCAAGAACATCTTGTCGCTCACATGAGTAGTGCGCCACTCATGCAGTTTTTGCTGCCATGCCGGCGTGGTCGTCTCTGCCGCTTTTTTCCTCATGAATGCAATGGCTTATAGTGCAAACTTATATCCTACAGTCATCTGAATCATTTGACTGCGCTTCCTTTCATTCACCCTGTCAATGGCATTGGATACCGCAAAGTTGTAACGGGCGTCAAATACGAAGTTGCCTGACTCATAGGAAAGGCCCAGGGGGAATGAGAAACAGAATTTGTTACAGTCGTCTTTAATGTTCTCGTCATCTCTGTCCACACGATTTTTGGCATTCAGCAGGACACCAAACTGGACACCGGTTTTCAGGGCCAGCCCTTTCAGTATATAGATATTGCCGGTTATCGGGAAGTTCATATAGTTCAGACGGGTAATCACCGATTGGTCCATGTAATCGAACCTCCAGCCTTGCATGGCATAGTTCACGCCAGCCGAGATACCCAGCCATTTGGCAGCATAGTATTCACCTTCTACACCAATCACAATGCCGGCAATCAACTTCTTTTTCTCTTCCGGTGCGCTAACCCATTCGCCTGTCAGGTATCCTACACTTACGCCGGCCTTGGGTTGCAGCGTGAAGGTTCCGTTCTCACGCTGGGTGTTCTGTGCTTGGGTTGCGATGGTCATCAACACCATCACTGCAGCTAACAAAATTTTCCTCATACTCTTTTATCTTTCGTTGTTTTTCACTTCCTGATAATTTCCACCTCTCCATCCTGACGCAGACGGATAATGCTGCTGGGCTGGTGGGGCTTGTGCTCCTGCCGGCGACTCCAGCAGACGTAGTCCACCTTCTCTATCAACGCCGGATCAATATCGCCATAATTCTGGGCAGCGGGCTCTCCGCTGATATTGGCCGAAGTAGATACCAGTGCTTTCTGGAATCGATAGCAGAGTTCTTTTGAGAAGGGTTCGTTGGTAATGCGCAGGGCTATACTCCCGTCTTCCGCTATCAGGTTCGGAGCTAGGTTCACGGCACCGTCCAGAATAATGGTGGTGGGTTTCACGTCGCCCTCCTTGATACTGTCTATCAGTTGCCAAGCCACATCGGGCACCTGACGTACATAACGCTGCAGGCGGGCGTCCGAATCTACCAGGCAAATCAATGCCTTCGAATCGTCGCGCTGTTTGATTTCATACACACGCTTCACGGCTTCTGCATTGGTAGCGTCACAGCCAATGCCCCACACGGTGTCCGTCGGATAGAGTATCACCCCACCCTTTCTCAACACCTCTACGGCCTTCTTGATATCTTCTTCCCTCGTCATTATCAACTATCAATTATCAATTATCAATTAGCGAATGCGTATTAAAATTCGCTTGTAAAGTGGAACTTGATTCGTTCAAAGTCTTGCTGCGCCATACTGAGCACATAGCCGGAGTCGGCCAGGAACACGTCCCTGCCCTCTTTGTCCTTTGCCATATACTGGTACTTACGTTTCTTGAAGTTCTCCAATTCTTTCTCGTCGTCGCTCTCTATCCAACAGGCCTTATACAGGTGGACGGGCTCCCAACGGCATTTGGCATTATACTCGTTCTCCAGACGATACTGGATGACCTCGAACTGCAACTGGCCCACAGTACCGATAATCTTTCGGTTATTGAACTGGTTGACAAACAACTGGGCCACGCCCTCGTCCATCAGCTGGTCGATACCCTTCTGCAACTGCTTCGACTTCATGGGGTCGTCGTTCTCGATATACTTGAACAGTTCGGGCGAGAAACTGGGCAGTCCACGGAAGTGCAACGGCTCACCCTCGGTAAGGGTATCTCCTATTTTGAACATGCCGCCGGTATCGGGCAGACCTACGATATCGCCTGGCCATGCCTCGTCAATGGTGCTCTTGCGCTGCGCCATAAACTGTGTGGGACTGGAGAAACGCAGCGTCTTGCCCTGACGCACATGCAGATAGGGCTGGTTGCGCTGGAACTTGCCCGAGCATACCTTGCAGAAGGCGATACACGAGCGATGGTTGGGGTCGATATTAGCCGTAATCTTGAAGATAAAGCCCGTAAACTTAGGCTCTTCGGGCTGTACCATGCGCTCTTCGGCCTTGGTAGGCTTCGGACTGGGAGCAATCTCCACGAAACAGTTCAACAGCTCCTGTACACCGAAGTTGTTCAGTGCTGAACCGAAGAACACAGGAGCCACCTCGGCAGCCCGATAGGTCTCGACCTCAAAGTCAGGATAGACGCCGTCCACCAGTTCCAGGTCCTCACGCAGCTTCTCGGCATCCTGCTCGCCCACGCGGGCATCAAGCTCCTCGCTGTCAATATCCACTTCCACCTTCTCCGTCACGCGCTGCTTGTCGGGGGTAAAGAGGTCCAGCTTGTTCTCGTAGATATTATACACACCCTTGAACTTAGCACCTTGGTTGATAGGCCACGACAGGGGGCGCACCTTGATTTCCAACTCTTTCTCCAGTTCGTCCAGCAAGTCAAAGGGGTCACGACCCTCACGGTCCATCTTGTTGATGAAGATGATAACGGGTGTGTTACGCATACGGCACACGTTCATGAGCTTACGGGTCTGCGTCTCAACACCTTTGGCACCATCCACGACGATAATCGCAGAATCCACTGCGGTCAGCGTGCGATAAGTGTCCTCGGCAAAGTCCTGGTGACCTGGGGTGTCCAGTATGTTCACCTTGTATTCGATGTCCGAGCCCTCCGGCGTGTAGTCGAACTCCATGACAGAGGTTGACACCGAGATACCGCGCTGCTTCTCGATGTCCATCCAGTCGGAAGTAGCGGTCTTCTTAATCTTGTTATTTTTTACGGCTCCCGCCACCTGTATCTGTCCGCCAAACAGCAGGAATTTCTCTGTCAGCGTAGTCTTACCGGCATCGGGGTGCGAGATAATCGCAAACGTTCTTCTTCTTTCTATCTCCTGATTCATCAATTATCAACTATCAATTATCAATTATCAATTAGAAGTTTGCCTATGCAAACTTCGAGGCTTTCCTCCCAGTAAGGCACCTCAATGCCGTAGGTTTGTTTGAGCTTCGTCTTGTCGAGCACCGAGAAGTGCGGACGGGCTGCAGGTGTAGGATACTCCGAGGTATGGAGCGGACGCACGTGGCACGTCGTAATGCCTGCCAGGCGGTGAATGGCCTTGGTGAAGTCATACCACGAGATGACACCCTCGTCCGAGAAGTGATAGACACCGGGCTGGATGCCCTTCTCAATGGCGGTCATGATGACGCGAGCCAGGTCGCGGGCATAGGTGGGAGTACCTATCTGGTCGAAGATGACCCCCAGCTCAGGTTTCTCCTTGCCAAGCCGGATCATGGTCTTCACGAAGTTATTGCCGAAGGTACTGTACAGCCACGCCGTACGGATAATCATCGCCTTCTTGCAAAACTTTGACACACCGATTTCGCCAGCCAGCTTCGTCGAGCCATAGACACTGTTGGGACAGGGCGTGTCGGTCTCCACATAAGGAGTATGCTTCGTGCCGTCAAACACGTAGTCGGTACTGATCTGAACGATCCAGCCGCCACGCTTCTCCACAGCAGCAGCCAGATAGGCCGGTGCCACGGTGTTGAGCGTCGTACACAGTTCCTTGTTGTCCTCGGCCTTATCGACGGCTGTATAGGCGGCACAGTTCACAATGCCGTCTATCTGATGCTGAGCCACAAACTGCTCCACCGCCAGTTGGCTGGTGATGTCCAGTTCCTGCACGTCGGTATTATACCAAACATGCTGGGGATATTCCTTCTCCAGCAGTTGCATCTCGTTTCCCAGTTGGCCGTTACAGCCTGTTATCAATATATTCATCTAGTATTTGACAATTTGACTATTTTACTATTTGACCGCTCGGCTCGCAGAGACGCTTGCCAGAGCAAGAATTTGACTATTTTATTCGAACTGCAGGGGTTCCTGCTTGTCTTTCAGATAATAGTCGTTCAGCATGCCGATAAAGGTCGATATCTCTTTCACGGCGTGCTGGGTGTTAGGCGTTATCTCCTTCTTCTGCAAGCGCAGCATCATCACGCCATACAGGGTGTTAAAGCACGTCTCCACCTCGTTCTCTTCCTTGTTGGTTCCACGGTTGCGCAACTCCACTATGTAGGGCAACACCTTGTAATACTCGGCATTGTAGAACGGGAACTTCGACGAGGACAGCAGCTGGGCGTTCAACTCCTGCAACTGCTGCATCACCACCTTGTTGATTTGCAGGTGCCCCTGTTCCCTGCATCCCTCCTGGTTCATCATGCGAATCAGGTTGCCAAACCAGTCGGCCTCCTCTTCCTTCTGCTCCTCGGTATAGTCGAAACGGTCTATATACTCTTTGCGAATACGGCTCAGCGAACAGCCGAAGGCACGGATGGTGTCCTCCACCTGCCACATATACAGCAAGTATTCTGCGATATTCGTCTTGCGTAACTCTTGTGCTATAAACATCTTACTTTCTTACCTTTCAAAAAAATCTGAACAGATTGGTCATTGTTCCCAACAGCGAGATGACGGAGAAGATAATCACCACCACCCCGATAATCTGGTTGATGATGCGGATGCCGTCGTCCTGGAAAATGGTACGTATCTTGTCCACCAGCCACGTCAGCCCGTACCACCACAGCAACGCTCCTCCCACAATACTGGCAAAACCCACCAGCATCTCAAAAGGATGCTCAGGAATGACAAAGGCAAACTGGGCGAAAAGACCCATGAACAGGAAGACTATCAGCGGATTGGAGAAAGTCACCAGGAAGGCCGTCCACATGTTATACCACAGTGAGCCCTGCTGCTGACCGGAGCGGTGCATATTCCTCGTCGGGTCGGTACGCCACGTATAGATACCGAAAGCCAGCAACAGCACACTACCGATAATCTGCAGATAGAACTTGTTCTGGTCGTTGTTGATAAAATCCATCACAAAGGCCATACCGAAACCCGTAATGCCCGCATAGATGATGTCACTGACAGCAGCACCCAGGCCCGTCACCATACCAAACCAGCGTCCCTTGTTCAGCGTACGCTGTACGCAAAGGATTCCGACAGGTCCCATTGGCGCCGATGCAATCATGCCTATTAGCATGCCCTTGAAGACCAAATCTACTATATTAATATGTATCGGAAAAGCCATATCGAGTGCAAAGGTACGATTAAGTGAGCAAAAAACCAAGAGAATCTTGAGTTTTTTCGAACGTGAGTACCTTCGGCAAGGCCAAAGTTAAGAAATAAAAGTGAAAAGTGAATAGTGAAAAGTGAAAAATTAATCCCTTTCCTTGTTGTTTCAGAATATTTTTGTACCTTTGCCCTCACAAAATATAAATATTCATAGCTAAAACGCACTTAACGTATGATCAACGAACAACAAGGAATCAAACCGTATGTCATCGGTTTAGACTTGGGAGGAACCAATTCCGTATTCGGCATCGTAGATGCCAGAGGCGAGATTAAAGCAACCACAGCCATTAAGACAGGTGGATTTGCCACCGCCGAAGACTATGTCGATGCTTGTATAGAAGTCCTGCAGCCCATCATCGAACAAGTGGGCGGCATCGAGAAAATCAAGTCAATGGGCATCGGTGCCCCCAACGCCAACTACTATAACGGCACCATCGAGAAAGCCCCTAACCTACCCTGGGCCCACGATGTCGTGGTACCGCTGGCCAAGCTGTTCAGCGAGCGCCTGAGCAACATTCCCGTAGCGCTGACCAACGACGCCAATGCAGCAGCATTGGGCGAAATGGTCTATGGCGTAGCCCGTGGCATGAAGAACTTCATCGTCATCACCTTGGGCACCGGCGTCGGCTCCGGCATTGTAGTCAACGGACAACTGCTCTACGGCCACGACGGCTTTGCCGGCGAACTGGGTCACGTCACCATGGTACGCGGTGCCGAAGGCCGCTCTTGCGGTTGCGGACGTACCGGCTGTCTGGAAGCCTACTGCTCTGCCACGGGTGTAGCCCGCACAGCCCGCGAGCTGCTTTCAACCACCACCCGTCCCTCCATTCTGCGTGACATGAATCCTGAGGACATCACCTCGCTCGACGTGTCAATAGCTGCTGGCAAAGGCGACGAGCTGGCCAAGGAAATCTATGAGTTCACAGGCAAGATGCTGGGCGAGGCATGTGCCGACTTTGCCGCCTTCTCTTCCCCCGAAGCCTTCATCTTCTTCGGAGGCATGGTCAAGGCAGGCGACCTGATTATGGAACCCATCAAGCGAGCCTACGAGGAGCACGTCATGCCCATTTTCAAAGGCAAGGCCCAGTTCCTTGTCAGCGGACTCGACGGCGCCTCAGCTGCCGTACTTGGTGCCTCGGCCATCGGCTGGGAAATACAGTAACACACCACGATTCCCGTCAAACCATAAAAGTCAGACTCCTCAAAGTCTGGCTTTTTTTCATAGAAAAGAGGTTGGTGCAGGACGCTACCAACCTCAACCTATGAATGAATGATAAGAGAGTCGGCAATGGTCGACAGAAGACTTATCGGGGGCAAATTTAGAGATTTCTTAGGAAAAAAGCAAATTTTTCACCCACTTTTTTTACTTTCCCACCATTTTCCGCCAATAATCTTCCATAATACCAGTATTTACGCAAATATCATTGGCAGCAACATTAATAGAAAAAATTGCTACATTTAATTCTAGCAATTGCAAGCATTAATGATAGCAATTGTTCTCCTTAAATATATTTGGTGATTTGTCTAATTTTGAGTACCTTTGCATGTCGTTAAGGAAACTAGGGGAATTCGGGAAATTCCGAAGATTCCTTTATAAGGGCTATAACGTATAGCCCCCCTATTCTATAAATAGGGGGCAAATAGTTAAATAAACAATAAACTTTGTGGCTGTGCCCTGGTAAGGGGGCACACCACGAAATGATAATAACATCTTGAACAGATGCATAAAGAAGACATCGCACTGGGCGCCACGGGCGCCAGAAGCTACGAGCGCCACTGGCGCGCCAAGAAACTCTCATGGAATACCATCGGTAAACTCTGGTACTTACTTTACGGAGCCGTTGAGTATATGGACGAAGTCACACTCTGCTATCCGCAGCACAAGTTCAACAAATTGCGCACAGCACTGGGGTTCAAGCAGGACTCAGAGCTTGTAGCACTGGTAGAATCAGCAGATGCTTTCCGCATTATACGCCATAAGGAGACTGGTGAGGTGATGGCATTCCTGACACCGATGGTGCCCAACAGGTTTGTATTGTCAGAGAGTCAGGTGGCCGAAGAGCCTAAGATAGCAAGTGAGGTATTCTATGCCAGAGCTAACGCGATTGCCAATCCTAACGACCACGACAAGATTGCCGACAACCTGCGTGTACACAAGAACAGCATCAACATGAAGATGTTGTTGGCAGGAAATCCGCCTAAATTCCACGATATTCCCATGGAGGATGCCTATAAGCGCATCAGCGCAGGACTGCAGAACATCTATAAAGATGCAGAGTTGTGCAACAGCTATTTCGGTGATTTCATCTACCATTATGGCCAGCGCTACAAAGTAACGCCATTTATGGCCAAGGAGGTTCTGCGCATCTATATTGAGCGTCGCCTGACTGCCCACATGTCAAGGCGTGTGGGCATCGAGAACTGGCCGGCAGAGGCTATCGGCAAATGGCTGAGAAATATCTTCAGTGCAAAAAAAATGGACTATGTAGTAACGGAAGCCGACCAAACTTGGAATGAGTACATAGAAAAACAGATTGGCAGCCCTAAGCCGCCCTTCTGATATGTATATGGCTTATGATTGACAAGTATATGAATTACGCCATGTAAGTATATAATTTACAAGAGAAAAGTATATAGGTCATTAGTGTCCCGTTAAAATGGGGCACTAATGTTAGTCATTAAAAAATAAATAATATATTATGAAACTTGATGATATTAAGGATATAACACCACATATAACAACCAACAAAGTTGTAATGTTTACAATAAGGCCTAATATCATAATAACGCAATAATATAAAAGAAAAACAAAAAAAACACAGCACAATAAGGAAGAATAAATAGCATAACCCCATTATTATATAATCCTGAAATAGCATCTTCTCCTTCTCATCTTTAACTTTATTGTTATCTATGTAGCCGATCCTTCTTGTTGTGCTATTATTATCGGTTTCAAACAAGAGATTCTTTTCTTCTCGAGTAAGACTACCATAACCTTGCTTACGAATTTTATCAAAAATAGCCACTTTTTTCGGTTCCTTGTATTTGCCTATAAAGTATTTTTTTAACAAAATTTGGTTAACATTATCTTTTTTCTCTCTGATCAATTTGTATGCAAAGGAAAATTCATAGATAAAGGAAATGATGGTTTTTGTTCCCCACAAATAAGGTCATAAATTGGCAGCCGGTGCAGCCTTAGCCGAAAAAGCGACCTCACCATTTGGTGCGGGTGGCCTGTACCTGATAGTAGCACCTGGAGACAAAGAGTATATTAATGGGGCGAAATATGAGAATGAAAATCTTTTTATTGGACCTTTGATGCAATACCGTAATCAATGCTCGGTTGGTGATTTTAACTTTGGAGGTGTAGATTATGTGAATGGTCAGTTGACGTTTGATCATCCTCGTAAAATAGACTGGTACGCAGAGATAGTTGAGAAGCACTTCTGATAAGTAGCATCCCGCAATAACTAAATAGCAAAGAGACGGTTCCTTTTGTGTACAGGAATAAATTACCTAATACCCCTGCCTTAAGCAATAATAAGGCAGGGTTATTGCGTGATAAGGATAGGTTATTTCTCAATAAGGACGGGTTATTGGAAAATAAGGACGGGTTATTGGAAAATAAGGACGGGTTATTGGAAAATAAGGATGGGTTATTGGGCAGTAAAAGGCTGTTTTTTGAAAAATGGGTGGAGGAGGTGGACGTGTTTTCTTAGGGGGATAAAAAATAAATCCTAAATCACCTTGCAAAATGTACAAGTAGAATTAGGATTTATTTTATCAAATACATAGAAATAACGTCCACCTCCTCC
>CACXTX010000056.1 GCA_902770635.1 uncultured Prevotellaceae bacterium
AACAAGGGACCCTGGACGGGAGGGAGACGGGAGGGGAAACAAACATCCCTCCCGTCCGTGACACCCAGTAAATAAAGGGGTTCCGAGAGAAAAAGGGAGGAAGTGAGGGTAAAATCGAAAAAACTTTTTTTCTGGTGCGAATAAGGAACGCTTATTGAGAAATAAGGTACCCTTATTGATGAATAAGGTACGCTTATTGGAAAATAACCGTTGGTTATGGGGAAGCAACCTGGGGTATTAATAGTAGCAGGGAGTCCGTAGGCTTCGGACTCTCAGTCCGAGCCGTTCGGACTGGCAGTCCGTCGGGACGGACTAATCACAATCATAAAGAGAAAAAAATGAAACGCATGGACTGGTACCTGTTCCACTCATGGCCTAAAAAGAAATTTGTACCTTTACCTTCGGTTAAGGTTCTTTGACCTAAAGGTGCAAAGCGGTAACCGAGCGGGCTGCATTTCGGAAATAAAAGAAAAAAAAGACTTCTTTTTCTTTGTATTTCGCTCAATTTGCACTACCTTTGCACCCGATTTGGTGATGTACTTGGTGTTCCACCTTGTGCATAAAAGGGAATCAGGTGTAAATCCTGAGCAGTACCCGCTACTGTAATCTCCATTGTGGAAAGTCCTCAAAGCCACTGAGTGAACCTTGGGAAGGCGGACTTTTCGGAGAAAGCCAGGAGACCTGCCACGTCAAAACATGAGTGAAGCGAAAGCCTCGGGAACAGGGCTGAGCAGAAAATTTACGGATTTTTAGAACATGAGAAAACTGCTAATGGCAGGCTTGTTCAATGTGTGCTTTATGGGCACATTGCAGGCCCAGGACATTGCGAAAGAAACAACTTTGCAGGAGGTTGTTGTTACAGGTACTGGTACACAACACCTCTTAAAAAATGCACCCGTGCAGACGGAAGTGATTACCAGCAAGATGTTGCGTCAATATGGTGGTAAGAGTCTGGAGGATATTCTCTCTGGTCTTACCGCTTCATTTGCCTTTAACGAAGGTGATATGGGGTCGCAGATGCAGCTGAACGGCTTGGGTAACAGCTATATCCTGATACTCATAGACGGAAAGCGCATTCATGGTGATGTGGGTGGTGAGAACGACTTGGGACTCATTGACCCCCAGAACATCGAGAAGATTGAGATAGTTAAGGGCGCCCAAAGTGCCCTGTATGGCAGTGACGCTATGGCTGGTGTGGTGAATATCATCACGAAGAAACATACTGAGAAGGGTGTCTTTGCAGAAAACACCACGCGCTATGGTTCGCACAACGACCTGCGCCAGCATAACAGTCTTGTCTTTACGTTTGGCAACTTCTCATCGCAAACCAACTTCCAGCTGCAACGAAATGACGGTTGGCAGAACACGACGGAAGAGTGGGCTGAGGCTATGGTACTGACAGACAGCAAGAACATGACGGTAAACAAGTTCAAGAACTGGCAGATAGCAGAACGGCTGACCTATAAGCCCCTGAAGACTCTGGAACTGTATGCCGAGGGTTCTTACTACAAGAAAAACATCCTGCGTCCACGAAATGGTACGCACGCAAGTTGTGACGTCTATACCTACGACTTGCGCTACAACAATGCTTCGGCATCACTGGGCGGAAAATGGTATCCTAGAGGTGAGAAGTCAGGGGTAAGTGGTAAGAAAGATTACATAACCCTGGATGTCGATTGGAACAAGCATGCCTATTACTATGACTATACGGCCAAGCATTATGACTATGTATTGCTGCAAGGCGAGGAATACGGCGATATGAACGGTGAGTGGTTCTCTGTGGCTATGCTGCCAGGACAGAGTAAGTTGCAGAGCGACCAGCAGCGAGTGATGGGACAACTGAAGGGTATCTTCTATCTGCCCTACGAAAACACGCTGAATGCTGGAGCTGAATATCGTTACGACTATCTGAAGGCTCCAGAAAGGACTGAGACAGGAACAGCCAGCGACCATACGGCAGCCTTGTATGTACAGGACGAATTCAATATGCTGAAGTGGCTGAACATTACTGCAGGACTCCGTCTGGTAGATAATCGAAATTTCGGATTCCGCCTGACTCCCAAGGTGAGTGCTATGCTCTCTACGGGCGACTTCCGCTTTAGGGTAGGGTGGAGTCAGGGATTCAAGACGCCTACCGTTAAGGAACTGCACTACCGCTACCTGCACGTGATGGGAAGCAGTACCTTTTTTAATATAGGTAATACCAAACTGGATCCTCAGACCAGCAACTATTATTCTGCCAACGTTGAGTATCGCGGACGTCATTTCACGGCATCTGTAACAGGTTATCTGAACAAGCTCGACAATATGATTGCACTGGTGAACGTATCGCCTGGCGAGATTCCTGCAGGTATCACCACAGCCTATATGGGTGACGGTAGCACAAATATTCAGGCGCGCATGTATAAGAATATGGACGATGCGCGCACCTGCGGTCTGGATTTCACGCTTTCATATAAGGTAATGAAAGGACTGACGCTGAATGCGGCATACAGTTATCTGGATACCAAAGCCCATTTGTATGATGAAAAGACGGATAGGATGAACACGGTCGTCATTGACGGTACGGCTTACCATAAGTGGAACGCCTCAGCCATGTACAGCCATACGTTCAGCCCCAACTACGCGCTTGGTGTAAGCCTTTCTACTCGTGGCAGCAGTAAACGCTACTATCAGAACAACGGTAACGGAAAGGCTTATCAAATATGGCGCATTAACACTACGCACGACCTGGGTAGGCAAGACAAGATGCTGGCATACAGGCTGGAGGCGGGTGTGGATAACATCTTCAATTTTGTAGATCGAACCATGCGTCCCTATCACCTGGGCAATAACACCTCAGGAACTACAGTGTATGGCACGTTTAGTATCAAGTTCAATTACGGAAAACGAGTTAAGAAACATATTTTATCAACTAAACAAAAAATGAACAATGAAGAAGATTAAGACATTCATGCTGGCTGCAGTGGCTATGGCACTGACAGCCCCTGTGTTTACTGCATGTAGCAGTGACGATGACAACAAAACAAAAACAGAAGTCGTTGAGAGCATTGTCTCAGAGTTCTCTGTGAACGACAAGAAGGTAGCTGAGCAGAAAGCAAAGTCTGGTAAGAAGGAAGCTGTGCTGCTGATAGCTTTCGGTTCGACGTGGAACAATGCTTTCCTGGCTTTCGACAAGACCATTGAGGCTTATGAGAAAGAGTTCCCCAATGCTGACGTGTACATCAGTTTCTCGAGTGACATCTGCATCAACCGTGCCAGCATTGGTGAGAATGTGGATGACAATGGTAACATCGTAAGACGTGACTACTACGAGCCCCGCTACCTGTTGCACGCCATCGGTGCTGCAAAGTATAGCAAGATCTATGTACAGTCGCTGCAGGTAATCCCCGGAGAGGAGTTTGCTGCTGTTGTTGCCGCTGTCAAGAAGTTCATGAACAACGGCTATATCGGTGATGCTCACCTGGACGACGCCTATCTGGCCAAGCTGTCAGAGGATGAGGCTATTCGCTTTGGCATGCCCCTGCTGAACAGTGTGGATGAGGATGTTCCCGCAGTAGCCAAAGAGCTGAACGCTCTTTATAAGAATGAGGCTGCTCAAGGCGCTGTAGCCTTCATGGGTCATGGTAACCCCGACAGCTATGACACCTTCAAGGCAAATGTCCGCTACACACAACTGGAGAATGCCCTGCAGGCTTACAGCACCAGCTATTTCGTAGGTACTGTGGATATGCCCGAAAACTACAAGCAGGATGTCTTGGCTCGTATGCAGAAGAAAGGCATCAATAATGGTAAGATATTCCTCCATGCCCTGATGTCTATCGCTGGTGACCACGCTCACAATGATATGGCAGGTGAGGGCGAAGATTACTGGAAACCGATGGCACCCGAGAGCGAGGATGTTAGCTGGTTCGAGTTCTTTTCGCACATGGGCTATGATGCAAATGTGCCCAAGACCGGTCTGCACCCACTCGGACTGCTGGAACTCGAGGGCGTTCGTAACATTTGGATCAAGCACACCAAGGAGGCTGAGTTCCTGGAGGATGCTTACCACTCTATGTATCCAGAAGAGTAAACTCAAAGATTCATGACTTATAAGAAACTGATAGTTCTGACTGTGGCACTCCTCACGGGGAGTGCCGCTTTCTCCCAAATCCATAAGATGGAGCGCAAAGACTCCTCTGCGGTCCATCGTACCTATAATCTGAACCCCGTGGTAGTAACCGGTTCTGGTCATCACCAACGACTGAAAAGCACAGCGACGCCAGTGAGGGTCCTCTCCAGTCAGGAGATTCACGAACAGGGTATCACCACTTTTGATGGTGCCCTGACACGTATGATGCCACAGGCATCGATGGCACCTAGCAGTATGGGTAGCTTTTTACGGTTGAACGGCCTGGGGAACAAATACATATTGATACTGATTAACGGACAGAAATTGTCTGGTGACATCTCTAATAATGTGGATTTGAACCGCATTAATATGTCGCGTGTAAAGCGTATCGAGGTACTTGACGGAGCAGCCTCGTCGCTCTATGGGTCGGATGCCATTGCAGGAGTGATCAATATCATTACCGACCAGCCAACACAAGATTTCATCAGTGTTACATCAGATACCCGTGTCTCTGGACATGGAGTGCTGACGGAATCGGTAGGACTGGATATCTATAAGAACGGCTTTGGCTCATATACATCCTTTTCCTACGATAAGGCAGACAGTTATCGTAACAACGATTTGGAATATAAAAAAGGTTCTGATACAGAAACGCAAGTATCGATAGCACCGCTGTTTACAGGTTATCGATCGAGCATAATAGGACAGAAATTCACCTATGCCCCTAGTCAGCATCTGGCGTTGAATGCGGGCTTAGACTATTCATATAAAATCACGGACAGACCGGGAACCCGTGAGGATGTTACAGGAGGAACCGATTATGAGATGCGTTATAAAGGGTTCCGTTGGAATATAGGAGGAATCTATAAATTCACCTCCAAGAATTCGTTACAGGCTGATTTCGTCGTAGATCGTTTCCGCTATGGCAAGGAATACGATGTGGAAACGAAGACGAATCAGGTAGGCGACTATGTACAGTCGAAGAAACAGCGCATGATGGAAGGGCAGTTGAAGGCGATATTAAGCCTCACGACAAATTCTACCACCATCTTTGGAGCCAATTGGCGCAAGGATTACCTTACTGCTTCAAGTGGTAATATTGATCAGCATGTATATTCGTTGGCTGCCTATGCCCAGCACGAGATGAAATTCTTGAAGGATTTTACGGCAACATTAGGTTTGCGATTGACGCATCATGAGACCTTCAATCAGCATCTCACACCTAAAGCGACGCTGATGTATGCTCCAGGTAGCTTCCGATTCCGCTTTACCTATTCTGCCGGTTTTCGTGCTCCAGGCCTCGACGAACTCTATTACCATTACTTCTCTGTGAATCGTGGAAAGGCTCAAATCAGTTTTGGCAATCAGGACTTGAAACCTGAGAAGAGCAATTACTTCTCGCTGAATGCCGAATATCGCACACAGACTATTGCAGTCAGTGTGACGGGCTATCTGAATCGTATCAACGATATGGTAGTCAAGCAGAATGTCAATATTGATGATGCCAGCAGAAAGATGCTGATGGCTGAGTTCCCTGAGATGACTCAAGATCAGGCAGACAAGATGGTAAGCTATGCACTCTACAAGAATAGCGATAAGGGTGATGTGAAGGGCGTACATGTCAATGTCTCTGCCAATGTGCTCAGAGACTTGAACCTCTCTGCCAACTATGTTTATACCTATGCCAGGACATGTAGCGGAGAGGAATGGACTGTGTTAGAACGCAGCATTCGTCATGCTGCTACGATTGCCGCCAATTATCATCATTCTTGGGGTAAATATGGTCTCAACGTCAATCTGAACGGACGCTTGCAATCCAAGACTTACTATACAGGCAGTTATGAGGATGCGCCAGGCTTTGGTGTGTGGAATCTCCATACCACCCATTCGTTCAATCTGTTGAAGTGGGTGTATTTGGAACCATCCATTGGTGTAGATAATATCTTTGATAAGGTTGATCGCCGTATAGACTCTTCGACGCGTAAATATGCGCTCTATTCTCCTGGGCGCATGTTGGTGGTAGGACTAAAGGTGCGATTTAAGTAACTAACCACATTGCTATCTCAGTTTTTTTAGGTATCTTTGTCCCCATGAAATCAAGTTTCCTTATAGCAGCACCTACGAGTGGCTCTGGCAAGACGACTATAGCACGAGGGCTGATGGCGTTGTTGACAGCCAAGGGGTATCAGGTGCAACCCTTTAAGTGCGGTCCTGACTATATCGACACGAAATTCCATGAGGCGGTGTGTGGCAGACCCAGCGTCAACCTTGATACCTTCATGGCTACGCCGGAACATGTCTGCGAGTTGTTTGCCCACTATGGTAAGGATGCTGATGTATGTATCGTTGAAGGTATGATGGGACTGTTCGACGGCTACGATCGCGACAAGGGATCGTCTGCGGAAATCGCACAGGTGTTGGATATTCCTGTTGTACTGGTGGTTGACGCAAAATCGGCAGCATACTCAACGGCTGCGTTGCTTTCAGGTTTTGTCCACTTCCGAGAAGGGGTACATGTGGCTGGTGTCATCTTTAACAGGGTAGGGTCAGAAAAGCACTTCGCAATGTTACAGCAAGTCTGTTACGACCTGAATATTCCGTGTTTGGGCTATTTGCCTAAGTCAACGGTACTTGAACAAGGTTCAAGATATTTAGGACTCGACTTCTCACAATTGCCAGAGACAAAACAACTGGTAGAACTTATTGAGCATCATGTAAGATGGAAACAACTGTTAAGTGAATAGTGAAGAGTGAATAGTGAATAGTGAAAAGTGAAAAGAGAATGCTGATAGCACGTAATTCCGAATCGTTCTCCTTTATCTATCAGGAGAATATCGACCGCTTCGAGAACGTTACGTTTTTCGATCCGGAGAGGGATTTCCCGTGTCTTGATGATATCGATTTGCTCTATCTGCCTGGTGGCTATCCCGAGAAACATTTAGAGGCACTCGTTGCTAACGAAACATGTCGAAAGGCTATCAAGGAATATGCTGAGAAAGGGGGTAGGATAGTGGCTGAATGTGGAGGCATGATGTATCTCTGCAAAGCCATTGTGACAGATAATGGCGAGTATCCCATGTGTGGGGTGTTGCCTTATAGTATCACAGCCCGTCAGGCAGATAGGAAACTCTCATTAGGCTATCGGCGCTTTGTGCTCGACGGAAAAGAATATCGTGGACATGAGTTCCATTATACGCAATTCCTAGGTGAGAGACCATTGTCTGTCACCCAGGTGTATAACGCCAAAGGAGAACCTGTCAACACACCTGTGTTCAAGTATAAAAACGTTTTAGCAAGTTATACGCATCTGTATGAAATCATTGGCTAAACTACATCCCGTGATGCTGGCTGGTACAGGCAGTGACGTTGGCAAGAGCATTCTTGCTGCCGCTTTCTGTCGTATCTTCAAGCAGGATGGCTACAATCCGGCTCCTTTCAAGGCTCAGAATATGGCGCTCAACAGCTATGCCACTCCTGAGGGTTTGGAGATAGGACGCGCCCAAGCCGTACAGGCAGAAGCAGCCGGCATCCCCTGTCATACAGATATGAACCCGCTGCTTCTGAAACCTAACTCCGACCATACCTCTCAGGTCGTACTTAATGGAAAACCCATTGGCAATAAGAATGCGTATGACTTCTGGAGAAAGAGGGATACGACCACAAGGACCACTTCTTGCAACGAGGATATCGACTTCCGCAAGGAGGTTTGTGATGCCTTTGACCGTTTGGCTACAAAGTATAATCCCATAGTATTGGAAGGGGCAGGCAGTATCTCAGAGATGAATCTGAGGGATACTGACCTTGTGAATCTTCCTATGGCACGTCACGCTGATGCTGACGTCATCTTGGTGGGTGACATTGATAGAGGTGGCGTCTTTGCTTCCGTTTATGGAAGTATCGCCCTTCAGACGCCAGAAGATAGGAAACTTATCAAAGGTATTATCATCAATAAGTTCCGAGGCGATATGCGTCTTTTCGACGAGGGACGTAAGATGCTGGAAGATATCTGTGGCATCCCCGTCTTGGGTGTCGTACCCTATTTCAAAGACATCTATATTGAAGAGGAGGACTCGGTAAGCCTTGAGAAGAAACAACGTGAACTGGCTGAGGGCAAGGTGAATGTAGCTGTCGTACTGTTGCGCCATATCTCCAACTTCACCGATTTCGATACCTTGGAGCGCGATTCCCGTGTCAACCTGTTCTATACCAACAATGTGGCAGACATCAGCCGTGCAGATATCATTATCCTGCCTGGTACGAAATCCACCTTGGATGACTTGTTGGAGCTCCGCCGCAACGGTTGTGCCCAGGCTATCCAGCGTGCCCATCGTGAGGGAAGGATGGTAGTGGGTATTTGCGGAGGTTATCAGATGCTGGGACAGACAGTCAGCGATCCTGAGGGCATTGAGGGCACCATTGCCAGTCTGCCTGGCCTTGGACTTCTGCCCATTCATACCACGATGACTCCAGAGAAGACTACCCGTCAGGTCACCTTCCAGTTCGAAGGACAGGCGTGTCAGGGTTACGAGATTCATCAGGGTGTCAGCGATACCAGCGAGGCCATCCTGCAGAAAGACCATTGCATCGGGACTTATATTCACGGATTCCTCGATAATGCAGCCGTTATCGACTATCTGCTGAAGGACAAGAGGCATGATGTGCCTACGATGGATTATATGGCCTTCAAGCAACAACAATACGACAAGTTGGCTGACCATGTGCGCCAGCATGTGGATATAGACAAACTCTATCAAATCCTATCCAACAATGATTAAAGGACACGGCGACGATGCCTATCACTACCCGTATATAGAGACGGATTTCTCTTCAAACATTTGTGCGCATCACAGTCATCAAGTGTTGATGGCTCATTTGGCTGCATGTTCGGAACTGATTAGTCACTATCCGGAACCAGAGGCGTGGTCGCTTGAGGAGCTGATAGCCCAACAACATGGTTTGTCCTCTGATGAGGTGATAGTCACCAATGGTGCTACTGAGGCCATCTATCTCATTGCTCAGGCTTTTCCCCTAGATGCCGATGTGCCGCAACCCACTTTTAGCGAATATGAGGATGCCTGCAACTTGTTCCCAAGAACAGACAGGGAACATACTATGCTGTGGCTTTGTAATCCGAACAACCCCACAGGTGAAGTTTATGACCAGTCGGTTATCGACAAAATGATGGGTAAATATGACTTGGTGGTGGTGGACCAGTCGTATGAGTGTTATACCGACCGGTTCGTGATGAATCCCCGATGGGCGGCACGAATGCCTAACTTGATACAGATTCATTCGCTGACCAAGACCTATAGTGTACCAGGACTCCGACTAGGGTATATCACCGCAAATGCCACGCTGACGGAGCACATCCGTCATTATTTACGTCCGTGGAGTGTTTCGGCTTTGTCTGTTGAGGCTGGTAAGTTCCTGTTACGTAACGACGAGATGCGTTGTACACCAGACCTCAATGAGGCACAAAGATTGAGAGACCGACTGCAACAGATTGATGGCATCTTGACCCAAGAGACGCACACCAACTTCATGTTGTGTCAGTTGGAAAAAGGTTCTGCTGCCCATCTGAAAGACTATCTGGCTCGTCAGCATCACATGTTGATTCGCGATGCGTCCAATTTCCGAGGACTGACTGCCCGCCATTTTCGTGTTGCGGCTCAGTCACCAAGAGAGAACGATAGGCTGGTGGAAGCCATCAAAGAATATATGGAGATAAAACATGATGAGTGACACATTAATAGGACTTCTCCCGTTGGTAGCGGGATGGTTGCTCGACCTCGTTTTGGGTGACCCGTCATGGCTACCACATCCTGTTGTAGGTTTCGGCAAGATGATAGCCTTTTGCGAACATCGGCTAAATAAGGGCAGGCATCGTAAGCTGAAAGGGGCCTTCGTAGCTGTAGGTCTCATTGTCGGGGTCTTTATACTTACCTCATACCTCTTACCTCTTACCTCTCACCTCTTGCCTCTTGCCTCACTTCTCATTTCAGCCTTGCTGATTTTCTATTGTTTGGCTGGCACCACATTGATTCGTGAGGTGCGTGCCGTCTTTCGTGCTGTTGACCGGTCCTTGGAAGAGGGTAGGGTACAGGTTGCCCGTATTGTAGGTCGCGACACCTCAGAACTCTCTGCCCAGGAAGTGCGTACCGCTGCCTTGGAAACGCTGGCTGAGAATCTGAGCGATGGTGTCATTGCCCCTTTGTTCTGGTTGGCGATACTGGGTGTTCCCGGGATGATGGCGTATAAGATGGTGAACACACTCGATTCGATGATTGGCTATAGGACGGAACGGTATAAAGACTTTGGATGTTGGGCTGCACGTATCGACGATATTGCCAACTATATTCCTGCCCGCCTGACGGCATTGCTGATGGTGTTACCTCATGCAATGGTCAGTGGTCAATGGTCAATGGTCACTTTCGTCCGTCACTACGGACGACATCACGCCTCGCCCAATAGTGGTTATCCAGAAGCAGCCTTAGCAGGTATATTGGATTGCAGATTTGGCGGTCCCCATTATTACTTTGGCGAACTTTTCGACAAACCCTATATTGGCGAGAACAATCGTGAACTGACTACTGACGACATGAAAAAAGCCGTTCGCGTTAATCGAACGGCTGAGGTGTTGATGGTGATCCTGACTGGTTTATGTTTAATGATATGTCACTAAAGCGCAGATAACCAGATAAACCGCTAACTCTACCAATAGACAGACGGCACCGCAACAATCGCCTGTATAGCCCTGCAGTCGATGCCATATCAGCAGGTATAGGAAATACATCACGATACAAGGCAGGAAGATGACCATCTCCCAAGGCAGACCAGTATAATAAAGGAAAGCAGCCATCGGGAGCAAGCCTTGAATGGCGAGACCGACACCCGCCTTCCATTCAATCTTCCGATAGACCGTCTTGTTCTTTGCCGTCTCTTCTGTTCTGGCGTATGGCATCATGATAATCAACTGGCTAGCCACCATCTTGCTATAGGGGTCAGCTGCCAGGATGGCTAATGCTGCTATCTCTGGCGACATGGATAAGAGGGTGGCTCCTAAGAGTAATTCATAGAAGATAAGCCCCAACACACCGTATGTGCCGATATGCGAATCCTTCATGATGTCGAGAATACGCTGACGGTCCGTCCCTCCACCACCAAAGCCGTCAAAGAAGTCTGCCAACCCATCTTCGTGAAGAGCTCCTGTGATGAGCAGACGAACAATGATTGCTGCAATGACAACAACAGGATAGGGCATTGTCATACTACCGAAATAGAGTGTGGCAGCCATTGCGCCACCTGTCAACCAACCTGTTAAAGGCCAATGCTCCACTACCGTTTTATAACACTCCTTGGGTGGCTGGTGTAGTCGCCAGAAGGGCAAGCGGGTGAAGAAGATGAAAGCCGCCCAGATGCGGTCGTACCAACGGGTTTGATCTAATTGTATTTCCATCGTTCAGAAATATTTTGTAATTTGGGCGTTATCAAAGTTGTTCATTTCGTTCATCATGCGAACGGCACTGTCAACGATAGGATAGGCACAGAGCGCACCCGTACCCTCGCCAAGTCTTAACCCCAAACTCAGCAAAGGTTTGGCATCCACGATATCCAGCATCATCCTATGTCCACTTTCATCACCACAATGGGTAAATATCATATAGTCCTGTGAGGCTGGATAAAGCCGGATGGCAGCCAGTGCACAGGCCGTCATGATAAATCCGTCAACTAAAATAACAAGGTGGCACTCTGCTGCTCGCAGCATGGCTCCGATGGCAGCAATCATCTCAAAGCCACCGAAGTACATGAGAGGACTGATGGAAGATGGATGAGGGAAGAGTTGATGATAGCGAGACAACGCTTTAGAGAGAACTTCGTACTTATGACGAATACCATCGTTGTTGAGGCCAGCACCTGCTCCGATGCAGTCTTTCAGGGGAATGTCGCCAAAAAGACTCATCCAAATGCTGGAAGGAGAAGTGTTGGCAATGCCCATCTCTCCAATGCTCACCACTTTACATCCTTCGTTGATACAGTCGTCCACCAAAGCGGTTCCCACCTCTATAGCCTTGTCGAACTCATCTTCCGTCATAGCTGGTTCATAAAGGAAGTTCTTCGTGCCATGTGCTATCTTCCGATTGATGATGCCTGGAATATTGCTTAAATCATAGTCAACGCCCACATCGACGATACGCAACTTAAAACCATGCTGGCGACAGAACATGTTGACGCCGCCACCACCACGGGTGAAGTTGATCATTTGTTGCCAAGTTACCTCACGGGGCGATACACTTACCCCCTCTCGTTCGATACCATGATCACCACCTAAAAGCAGATGACAAGGATGTTCCAACGCTGGCTCCAGTGTCTGCTGAATCAGGCAAATATGCATCGCCAACTCTTCCAGTCTGCCAAGCGAGCCCTTGGGCTTATTCAAGTTGTCAATCTTCGCTTGAATTGCAGGTTGAAGACTATAGTCTGGTTTATCTATCTTAAATGTTCTCATTCCTCATTTCTCATTTCACCCGTGCCGCTATTCCGCTAACCATTAAAACAACTTCATCCGCTTTTGAGGCAATATACTGGTTCATCCAGCCTTGCAGGTCGGTGAATTTCCTTTGGACGGCATTCTCACTTACGCCGCCACAACCTATCTCATTGGTTACAAAGATATAGGTGGCATCATGAGCCGTAAAGCGGTCGAACTCCTGTTTGACCGTTTCAAGTGTCTGTTCAACATCCGAAGTCTCAAAGAAGAAGTTCGTTAACCATAGTGTCACGCAGTCTATCACCACCACACGTCCTGTCAGGTCATGCCTGCTAAGGTATTTCTCTTCCTCAATATTTGTCCACTGAGGACCTCTGCGTTCTTGGTGCTTTCGAACCCTGTCGCGGAACTCATCGTCCCAGATATGTGCTGTGGCCAAATAGATAGGATTAGCTGAGAGACTCAAGGCTAATTCCTCAGCCTGTCGGCTCTTGCCAGAGCGCTGTCCACCTGTTATTAGGATGATTTTTCTCTTCACTTTTGTTTTCTTCTAATTTTATGCTGCAAAATTACAAATAATTTTGCATGATGCATTACGATTTATGAATTAATTTTGTAACTTTGCAAACAATATGAAAAGAATTATTGTAGCAGGAATTGGACCGGGCAGTCGTGAGGACATCACACCTGCTGTCATAACAGCTGTTGGTGAGGCTGATGTCGTCGTAGGATACAAATATTATTTCCAGTTTGTGGAGCAATACCTAAAGCCGGGATGCGAGTGTGTAGATACGGGCATGAAGAAGGAGCGCGAACGGGCTGAACAGGCATTTCTGTTAGCCGAACAAGGCAAGACAGTCGTTGTTATATCTTCTGGCGATGCTGGCATCTATGGGATGGTTCCGCTTATCTACGAAATGAAACAAGCACATCAGTCTGATGTAGAGATAGAAACACTGCCAGGCATCTCTGCTTTTCAGAAAGCAGCCTCGCTACTTGGCGCCCCCATCGGTCACGATATGTGTATCATTTCGCTGTCTGACCTGATGACACCCTGGGAGGTCATCGAGCGACGCATCAAGGCTGCGGCAACGGGTGATTTCGTGACAGCCATCTACAATCCTAAATCGCATGGACGTTACTGGCAATTGTATCGTCTCGTAGAGCTGTTCTTACAAGAACGTTCAGCAGAAACGCCAGTAGGGTATGTTCGTCAGGCAGGACGCGAGGAACAAACAGTTTACCTCACTACGTTAGGTGCTTTCGACCCTGAAGACGTAGATATGTTTACCGTGATCTTGATTGGAAACTCGCAGTCGTATATCGCTGATGGTAAGATGATTACACCACGCGGTTACTATGGACCCACCCCCAGCCCCTCCCTTGTAGGGAAGGGGGTAGATACTCCTCCCACGCCTCCAGGACAAAAGATTATGATGGAGTCGTTTCGTACCATCTCTGGCGAATTGAAAAGGGATTATCCTCTCGACCATAAGTGGGCTTTGCTGCATGCCATTCACACGACAGCTGATTTCGATATGGAGGATATTCTCTATACAGATGAAGGTGCTGTAGAGAAGCTATATAACATGGTGAAAGAAGGCAAGCTGAAAACCATCGTGACGGATGTGACGATGGTAACCAGCGGTATTCGGAAAGGAGCGTTGTCTCGTCTTTGCATCCAGGCAAAATGCTATCTGAGTGATCCGCGAGTGGCAGAGATGGCTCAGGCACAGGACATCACACGCACACAGGCTGGTATTCGTTTGGCTGTAGAGGAACATCCTGATGCACTCTTTGCTTTTGGAAATGCACCAACAGCACTCATGGAACTGTGCGACCTGATACGCAAGGGGAAAGCCCATCCTGTAGGCATCATTGCGGCTCCTGTAGGCTTTGTGCATGTCAGGGAGTCGAAGCACATGGTGAAACCTTTCCGCAATATTCCCAAAATCATCATCGAAGGACGAAAGGGAGGCTCCAATCTGGCTGCAACGCTTTGTAATGCCATCCTGACTTTCGACGATGCTGCCCAACTTAAACCAGGAAGAGACTTATGAAGTTTATCGTTATAGGTATCACTGACAATCCTAATCCCTGGTTTCCTCCTGAGGTGATTGAGATCATCAGAAAGGGTAGGGTATTCTCGGGTGGCAAGCGCCATCACGAGATTGTGGCATCGCTGTTACCTGCTGATGCCCAATGGATTGATATCACCGTTCCCCTCGATGCCGTGTTCGCACAATACATACCTCTCCGCTCGACCTTCAGGTCGCTTTGCACCTTCAGGTCAAAGACCTCTGACATCATCGTCTTCGCATCTGGCGATCCCCTGTTCTTCGGTTTTGCGAACACTATCAAACGAAAGATGCCTGAGGCAGAAATTGTGGTTTATCCTACCTTCAATTCCCTGCAAATGTTGGCGCATCGGTTGGTAATGCCTTATCACGACATGCGTGTTGTTTCATTGACGGGTCGCCCTTGGCCTGAGTTCGACAGAGCACTCATTGAGCGAGCTGAGAAAATAGGTGTTCTGACGGATAAAGAACATACCCCTGCTGCCATTGCTCAAAGGATGCTGGATTACGGCTATACTGATTATACAATGTACGTTGGTGAGCATCTTGGAAATCCTGAACTTGAAAAGGTTACCACCCTGTCGCTTGAAGAGACAACCCAACGCAACTTCGCGATGCCGAATTGTGTCATTATTGACGCTGTCAGCCATCAGACCTCAGCCATCAGACATCCCTTCGGTATTCCTGAAACAGCGTTTGCACTTCTCGACGGACGCGAGAAGATGATTACCAAGATGCCGATTCGCCTGTTGACATTGCAGGCACTTGACCTACCTCGCCGTCACGTCCTCTGGGACATCGGCTTCTGTACGGGCAGTGTCTCGATAGAGGCTCGCTTACAGTTCCCTCATCTTCATATCGATGCCTTTGAAATTCGTCCTGAATGTGAGGCTATTATCCATGAGAATGCCCGACGTTTTGGCGCACCAGGCATCAACGTACACATGGGTGACTTCCTGCAAATGGACATCTCTTCGTTACCTCGTCCTGATGCCGTCTTTATCGGAGGACATGGTGGAAAACTGAAGGAAATCATGAAGAAAGTGTTGACAGTCTTGGCTGATGACGGAATCATTGTCTTCAATAGTGTTGTTGCGCCCAAAGTACTGACAGACAGTCAGAAACTATGGGATGAAGCCTGCGAGGAACTTGGCTTGAAACAGGATACTCCGCTTCATATCCAATTAAATGATAATCACCCCATAACGATATTAAAATGCAGAAGATAGCAATCATACAAATTAGTGAGGCAGGCAGTGAGATAGCCTCGATACTCAAAAGGGAGTTGAAAGCCAAAGTGGTCCAGCGCTCAGAGGTGGGTAGGGAATGGAAGAAGCAAGATGCTACAAGCATGAAGACCCTGCTGTGGTATGCGTGGATAGTATGGGAATGAATGCCATCTCCGTGCTGAGCGGACACATCGGTGGTGCCAACAATCTGGCGCGTGACATTGCTGTGATGATTGGTGCCCGTGAGGTGATTACCACCCAAAGCGACAATGCAGGACTCTGGGCGCTCGACACGTTGGCAGAGCGCTTTAACTGGGCCATCGCCAGCGATGACGACATGAATGAGTGCATCTATGCCTTCGTCAATCGTGAACCAACGGCCTTGCTAATGGAAGTCTGCGACGAGGGAACGGACTATCTGGAGAAAACCCTGCCTGAGCATGTGACTGTTGTCAAGAGCCTTGAAGAGGTTGATCCCAAGACGTTTAAGCTGGTCATCATGGTGACACCCTACAATCTCTGCGCACCATACGGCGTGCTCGAGTTGCATTTCGTGCCGATGATAGCCTCTTTGGGCTTTGGACTTGCCAGTCATCCTGATGACTATGAGGACATCTACGACCAGATTGACGAAACCATGAGTCAGATAGGCGTATTGCCTTGCTATAAGCGCTATTGCACCATTGATGTAAAGCAGGATGAGGAGTTCTGCGCGATGCTCGAAGATGAATACGACGAGGAAGTCGTTTACTATACGGCTGAGGAACTGGCTCAGGTTGAGGTGCCTAATCCCAGCAAGACCGTCGAGAAACATGTGGGGACGCCGTCTGTCTGTGAAGCAGCTGCCATCTTGGGTTCCAATCATGGTAAACTGATCGTTCCTAAGGTGAAAGGCAGAAACTGGACGGCAGCCCTTGCCATAGACTATAAATATCTGCGTGAACAAAAAGGTCATATCGAGATTGTAGGTGCTGGTCCTGGCGATCCTGACTTGGTGAGTGTTCGTGGCAGGAAGATGCTGGAGCGAGCAGACCTCATTCTCTATGCAGGCTCACTGGTGCCAAAGGCTCTCACAGCGTGCCATAAGCCAGGTGCTGTGGTGCGCTCTTCAGCAGACATGAACCTTGAGGAACAATGTGCGCTGATGAAGCAGTTCTATGACCAAGGTAAGTACATTGTCCGTCTGCATACTGGCGACCCTTGCATTTTTGGAGCCATTCAGGAGCAGATGGCATTTTTTGATCAAAACCACATGGACTATCACATCACGCCAGGTATCTCGTCGTTCCTCGCGGCCGCTGCCGAGTTGCAGAGTCAGTTTACGATACCTGAGCGCACACAGACCATTATCCTGACGCGAGGCGAAGGACGGACCCCTATGCCAGAGAAAGAGCAGTTGCATCTGCTCGCCAAGAGCCAAAGCACCATGTGCATCTTCCTCTCTGCCGCCATTGTCGATGAAGTGCAAAAGGAATTATTGATGGAATATCCTGAGGATACCCCTGTTGCCGCCTGCTATCACCTCACATGGCCTGACCAGAAAATCTATCGTGGTAAGCTGAAGGACCTTGCAAAGATAGTTCACGACAACAAACTGACTCTCACCACGATGCTTGTCGTTGGTGAGGCCATCGACAATCGTCAGGGACTGTCCGAGCTCTATTCAAAACACTTCACTCACCTGTTCCGTCAGGGCGACGATACAGCATCATGATACTGGTATTTGGAGGAACGACAGAGGGCCGTAAGGCTGTCGAGGTACTGGAGGAAGGTGGCTCGACTTACTATTATTCTACCCGTAGTGATGGGCAGAAAATAGAATTAGTGCATGGATTTCATCTAACAGGAGGCATGGAGGTGCCAGAGATGATACAGTGTTGCAGGGAGCACTCTATCCGTCTCATCATAGATGCAGCCCACCCTTTTGCTGAAGAATTGCATCGTAATCTGGTCTTTTTGGCTAAACACATTCAAGCGCCCATTATCAGATATGACAGGATTTTTCCACCACACGACAAAGATCTCATTTGGTGTAAGGATTATAACGATGCTATACAACAATTAGAAAGCAATGGTATAGAACGGTTATTAGCCTTGACAGGCGTTAACACAATAGGAAGATTGCGTCCTTATTGGGAGAAGTACGAAGATTGCTGGTTTCGTATTCTGAATCGTCGTGCCTCACATTTTGTAGCCAATGCTAATCGTTTTCCAGAAGACAGGCTTGTATATTATGAGACAGACGACACTAAAAATCTTATAGACGACCTTCAACCACAAGCCATTATCACCAAAGAAAGTGGACAAAGTGGAGGCTTTACAGAAAAGGTGGAAGCTGCAAGACAAGCGGGTATCAAAATCTTTGTGGTAGAACGTCCTAATTATCCACCAAATACACCCAATCCACAGAATGTCCACATAGAAACAGTCAATGGACCTTACGGATTACGGCGGGCTGTAGAGAAGTTGTTGCCTGAGTTCTATCCCTTACATAGTGGACTGACAACAGGAACTTGTGCTACGGCTGCTGCCATAGCCGCTACAATACGACTATTGAAAAATGAGACGCCCAAGGAGGTTCCCGTATTATTGCCTAACGGGGAGACCATCATGGTTCCTGTTGGATATGGCGAAAGGCTACGGACAGGCGCGTCAGCGGGAATGGATTATGCCTATTGCATCAAGGATGCTGGCGACGACCCTGATGTAACCAATGGGATTGAAGTGAGAGCGAGTGTGCAACCTGCTGATACGTTTGAGATTATAGGGGGCGAAGGGGTAGGGCGCTTCACACTTCCAGGCTTCGACTTTCCCCCTGGTGAGTCTGCTATCAACAAGGCACCACGCGAGATGATTCGCAAGAATATCAAGGAAGATATGCGTATCATCATCTCTGTTCCTGGTGGTGCTGAGATTGCCCGACGTACTTTCAATCCCCGTTTGGGCATCGAAGGCGGTATATCGATTATCGGTGTTAGTGGTATTGTCAAGCCGTTCTCTGAGGAAGCCTTTATCGACAGCATCCGCAAGTGCATGACGGTGGCTAAAGCCAGCGGCACCAGTCGTGTCGTCATCAATAGCGGTGGCAAGAGCGAGCGTTTTGTGAAGGCACTCTATCCAGACCTGCCCCCACAGGCGTTTGTAGAATATGGTAACTATATCGGTGAGACGCTGAAGATAGCCCATGAACTCGACATCAAGAATGTGACCCTTGGGGTGATGTTAGGCAAAGCCGTGAAACTGGCTGCTGGCCATCTGGACACCCATAGCCGCAAGGCTACGATGGATAAGGCTTTTATCCGGCAGTTGCTGGACGAGGCAAATTGTGACATTGACATTAGCGACATCACGTTGGCACGAGAAATCTGGGACCGTCTGCCTGACGAAAGTCGTGAAACCTTTGCCAGTACAGTCATCCGACATTGTGCCGAACATGGTGAACCTCTATTGCCTGACGGCTCTCTTACGATTCTACTGATTGACGACGACGGAACAATACACTCGCTATGACAGGTGCACCAACGAGGGCCGTAACCGAATTAACAGGAAGTGCCCCCTCGAAACCAGGCATGCGGGCAATCAGATTGCATATCAGTGCTAATAGTGCTCCACATAGAGCCGTAGCGGGCATGAGCAGACGGTGGTCACTCGTGTGGAAAACGGCACGTGCCAGATGAGGAACGGCCAGACCAATGAACATGATGGGACCACAATAGGCCGTGACGATAGCCACCAGTATGCCTGACGAGACAATCACTATCATACGGGCTTGTTTCACGTTGAGTCCCAGGTTTGACGCATAGCGGTCGCCTAACAGCAGGATGTTCATGGGCTTTACCAACAGATAAGCGAAAGGCAACAGGATGCACATCAAGACAACAAAGAGAATCATCTCGTCGCCAGATACCCTTGAGAACGAGCCTAATCCCCAGACGACAAAGGCTTTCACATCCTCTTCCGGACTCAGGAATTTCAAGACACCTATAATGGCATTGGCCAGATAGCCAATCATCACACCAATGATGAGCAAGGTGACGTTGCCCTTCACCTTTTGAGATATCCATACAATCAGCATCATCACGGCCAGTGCGCCGATAATGGCTGCAATGCTCATGGCTGCCTCGCCCAGGTAGCCTAAGCGACTTAGTGCCACCCCTCCGATTTTTCCTGAGAGCAGCACCACGAAGGCCACACCCAGGGCAGAGCCGTTCGAGATACCCAGAACAGAGGGCCCTGCCAGCGGATTGCGAAAGACGGTCTGCATCTGTAGTCCGCTGACTGCCAGCCCAGCACCGGCTACGATTGCCGTCAGCGCTTGTGGCAGACGCGACTTCCAGATGATGTTCTGCCATATCTCAGACTGATCCGTATGGCCAATCAGGATTTGGCAGACATTCTTCAAAGGAATATCTACGGAGCCAAGGAGCAGGTTGACAATAGCCAATGCCACTATAGCCACTGTCAGGACGATCATCTTTGGCAGCGTCTGTGTCATTATTTCAGCAGGTAATAGAAGATGGGTTGATAGTCTTTCTCCACCAGTTCCGGATGGAAGATAGCCACGAAATCCTTGAGTAACAAGTCGGGCTGTACAGGCGAAATCTCGTAATAGGGCGTCTGCTTCATGTTACAGTAGATTACCTTCCGTTCCTTGAACGCCTTGAATAGTTCGTTGCGGGGCTCTGAGGCTTTCAATGCGTCGTACGAGAACTCGCCAGGATAGCTGTTCAGGATGCGCCAATAGTCAGCATTGGCAGCCAGTGAATACATCTTCTCAAACTCCAGGTTCTCGCCCGCTGTTTCTTCGTCGTTAATGACATAATTGGCACCAGCATCGCGGAATATCTGTGCCAGATAGTTCTTGCCACCCACAGCGTGCCAGTTGCCATAGTGCATCTCGCCGCTGAATACCGTCGGCAATTCTTTTGAATTCAAATTTTCTATTTTCGACTTCAGACTGTTGTATCTGCCCTCGATGCCCGCAAATACCTCGCTGGCTTCTTTCTCTTTGCCGATAAACATCCCCACAAACTTAATCCACTCTGCCTGACCCAGCGGGTCGAGCTCTTGGTAACCCAGATGGGGGACTAGTGTGATTCCAGTTTCTTTAATCGCTTCGTAACCTCCACGTTTCGAGGGAGAGATGAAGATGACGTCAGGGTTTGCCGCAAGCACCATTTCGTTGTCGAAGTTTCCTTCCATGCCAATCTTCACGATACGCCCGTCCTTCACCCTTGCACGGATGTCTTTGTTGAAAAGGTTCTTCGTTCCCGTCACCCCTTTCACCACATCGTGTGCATCCAGGATGGTGAAGTTCGAAAGTTGCAGGGCCGTCATGCAGATAGTACTCTTGATGGGCACTTTCACCTTTGTATAGCCGTCAGGGACATTGGCCTCGTCTGTCGTAACCAACGCAAAGTGGTAGTCATTGCCCACGTCCACCAGTCGAACACCTGCGCTGTCCTTTACCTCGTAGCCCGTGGCATATTTGGGCTTGACAAGGGTGTCTGTCTCAACTTTTTCTTCCTCAACAGTCTTTCCACCATTCCCACATGAGTAGCTGATGCAAACAATCAGGCATACCATGCAAAATCCTATCACTTTCTTCATGCTCATTATGATTTAAGTTCACCTTCTTTTATTTTTGTCTGCAAAGGTAGTGAAAATCTTGGAGATATGAAACAAAAAGCCGTATTTTTGCTTGCATTTCTGAGATGTCTATTTCTCTATCAGCCAGTACTCCATGTGGTTGGTCTTTCGCTTGCTCTTGAAGTTGAACTGCACGTCGTTCAACGCATTGCCTATTTTCTGGAAGGGCGTCTCAGGGTCGAAATTCTGATAGCGGGTAGCAAGCAACTGGCTGATGTCGCCCAAGCTCCACCACTTGGCGTCTTCTGACTCGCGAGGGCGACGGAAGGTTTCGCCAATCATCTCTACCAGGTCGTTCAGCTTCTGGAAAGGCTCGTTTTCCTGGATGAGCGTCTTGATTTCCTCGTCGTTCAGCCAGAAACGCTCACCCTGGTTAAACAGGTGGAGGGCTTGGGCAAAGAGCTGCTCGTGCTCGAGGTCGTCCTTGAAGTTGATGTTCCCGTTCACACCCACACAGACAAAACGGCGCGAACCCGTTGGGTCCACAAGGGGTTTCATCTGGTTGGTGGTTCCTATGAACGAGGTGTAGCGACGATAGAACTTGATGGTCTTGCCATAGGGGGGACGGAACTTCACATCGCTCGACGACAGAAGGTACTTCAGCACGATTTGCTGCGAGTTGGTTGTCTTGTCAAACTCGTCAATGTTGATGAGCGCAAAGCTCGTCAAGGCGATGTTCAGGTCGAACTCGTTCTTGAAGTTCAGCTTGTCGTTATAGTAGTCGCGCAGTTCTGGAGGCAGGATTATCTTGCAGAATCGCGTCTTTCCACATCCCTGACGACCTATCAGCAGCGGCGTTAACGCATTGCCTGTCAGTTGTTTGTCGCTTTCGCGCCATTGTGCCACCATACCTATCATCCAGAATTTCAGGTACTTCTCCCAATGAGGCTGCGAGGTAGGCACCCGGGCAGCCAGGTCGGCTATGTAGTCGTGACCGTTCCATTTAGGCAACTGGTCGAGCCAGGCGTTTATGGGGTCGTATTGTTCGATACGAGTGGAGTCGATAAAACGGTTCACATTTCTGTCCCATGCCTTCAGTCCTAACTCCGTGGCTCTCAGCGTCATATCGTTGCGCACCTCCTCGGTCAGCGGCTTGAATTGCTGGTCGTCGCTGAACTTCTCGCGATACTCAGCCACACCCGTCAACAGGTTCTTGCGCATGTCGTAGTTCGAGTTCAGGAAAATCTCCGTCTTCATCGCCTGGATGGTGTCTTCCGGCACACTTTTCAGGGGCTTTATCTTGTGCTTCTCGTAGTACTCCTCCTGCTCAGCCACACTATATACCGTCTGGAAGATTTTCTGTACCAGCAACTTGTCGCGATTCAGCACGGGGTGCAATAGGGTCAGCCCCTGGGCGTGGGCCTTGGGAATGCCCTGATCCAGACACATTGAGGCTATCTGCATCAGCAGCGTGGTCACCTTGTCCTCGTCGGGCAGTTCGAAATAGCGCCCCATCACGGACTCCACAATAAACGTCCAGTTCAGGTGGTAGGTCCTTGTAACGGTGCGGCCCGGCATCAGACGGTCTTCCTCGCGGCTGATCTCCACAGGCTGGGGTAGGGCGTGGCTGTCGGTGTCGGCATAGAACGGACGGGCCTCGGCGTTGTAGCCCGTCATAGGATCGGCACTCATATATATGGTACGGTCCAAGTGTGGCTCCAGGAACTTGATGTCAAAGCCAAACTGGTTCTGATAAGCCCTGCGTGCCGTCTCGTACAGGTTCTTATGAAACTGCTTGATGTCCTGCTCTTTCACGGGCAACTTCTTGCCTCCTTTGTTGGAAGCTCCGAATAGCTCGCCCCTGCAGACAATCTTCACACTCCTGCCCGAACCTCCAAGGAAGCACAGCATCGTCTCAGGCAACTTCTTGGCCAACTCTCTGATTTCCACCGCTTTTTCGTAGGTCGGAAGGTCGTTGACTTCCAGCACTACCAGTCCGTTGTAGGCTATCATCTGTCTCTTACCATTACGGTTCATGTAGTCAGCGGCGAAACAGATTCTGGGCAGACGGATGCCTCCTTGCCATTGGATGGAAATCTGTCCGTCCTCCAGTCGGTGAGGATTCATCAGGTGGTATATCTCGCGAGTGTGCTTCACCACTTTCTCTATCATCCCGTCTTTAATGGCTTGTGCCACCGCTGCTATCTCTACGCGGTTGATGACTTCTTTCTTGCCTTTCTTTTTCAGTACAGTTACATTCATAGTCATTTTCTTTATGCTATTAATTTTGAAACAATGCTACAAAGATACGAATTAAAATGCGTAAATCCAAGAAAATCTGAATATATTTTTTAATATCAGCCTACATGCCTACATAAAATTGGTGTTAACCACTTTGTTTATCGTGCTTTTCCGACTTTTTAAGCCTACATAAAGCCTACATAAAGCCTACATAATGCCTACATGAAGCCTACATGATTTTGCCCTTTTTCCCAATATTTACCCGTTTGGAGAACATGCCTATCAACCTCTGCATCCCTATGCAGCAAAAATGCAACAGGTTTATTGCATATTTTACCATTAATGTTGTTTTGAAATTCTCTAGAGAATTTAGTGCTTAACTCCCTATGTAGCAATTGCCAGCACGTTTGTTAGCATAAAATTCTCTAGAGAATTTATTTACTTTCATTCGTTCTATACCTTGCGAATATGCATTTCTAATTGTGCGCCCTGCCTATGGAAACTTTAGAAAACACGTATTTTGACTTAAAAACATCCTATTTCATGTAGGCTGCATGTAGGCTTTATGTAGGCTTTATGTAGGCTTGTCATCTTTGGAAATACCGATAATTACTGGCTTTATTGCTGTTTTTATGTAGGCATGTAGGCTAATTAGAAAGATTTTTCCCAATTTTTCAGTAACAAAACAAGCAGAAAAACACAAATAATCAAGATTTTCGCTAAAATTCTTTTAATTCTCTCGAAAATGATGTATCTTTGCAAAAATATATTCATTCAATACCATTCGTTATGATATACAAAATCAAGAAAGAGACTAAACCGACGCTCCAGACCTTCGGAAAGTACAAGGCCGTTGCTGTTCACAACCAGACCATCGATAGCAAGCGGATTGTTAAGGAAACGGCCCAACGCACCTCTTTTAGCGAGGGTAACATCATAGGTGTGCTGATGAGTGTGGCAGAAGTTGTAAACAGCCATCTGCGCGAGGGCGACCGTGTGCGTCTTCAGGACTGGGGCCTGATGAAACTCGAAATCGAGAGTGACAAGGTTGACGACCCCAAGACCTTCCGTGCCAAGAAGCACATCCGTGGTGTCCGCCTCCACTTCCTACCCGAGAGCTACGAAGGCTCGCAAGCCCTCTACGAAGGCATCACCTACGAGAAGGAAAAATAGGATGAAAAACACATTTTTTTTGTTCAATCGCAGTTTATTCCACAAAGTTTTTGTACCTTTGTACCAAGTATTACACACTGAAACAAGATATGGCAAAGAAAGAAAATACTACCTCAATAGGTTTTGAGGATGCGATATGGAGAGCTGCGGATAAACTTCGTGGTAATCTGAATGCTTCTAAAATATATCAGCGACAAGTTTGAGGCGAAATTTAAGGAACTTTCCGAAGACGAATATGCTGACGTTGAGGATAAAGACGAATACGAGGCAGATGGTGTTTTCTTTGTTCCGCAAGATGCACGATGGAGTGTCATCTCTCAGGCAGCACACACCCCACAGATTGGTAAGGTGATAGATGATGCTTTGGAGACAATAGAACGAGAGAATACGAAACTGAAAGGTGTGCTCCCTTCCAATTATGCCCGTCCTGAACTTGACAAACGTCGCTTGGGTGATGTGGTTGACCTGTTTACCAATATCCACATGCTTGCCTCGGGCGATGAGAAAGATCTGCTTGGCAGAGTCTATGAATACTGCCTACAGAAATTCGCCTCTATGGAAGGCAAGAATGCCGGTGAATTCTATACTCCCAGCTGCATAGTCCGCACCATTGTGGAAATACTCCAGCCCTATGCAGGTCGTGTCTATGACCCCTGCTGTGGTTCAGGCGGTATGTTTGTACAGAGTGCCAAGTTTATACAGAACCATCAGAAGGATATCAACTAGCCATCCGAGGTTTGGAAGCCAATCTGGGTAAGTCGTATGCAGATACCTTCTTTGATGACCAGCACTCTACCTTAAAGGCTGATTTCATTATGGCAAATCCTCCTTTCAATCTCAGCGACTGGGGAGCAGACAAGTTGGAGAAAGATGTACGTTGGAAGTTTGGCATCCCACCAGCAGGCAATGCCAACTTTGCTTGGATGCAGCACATGATTCACCACCTTTCCCCAACAGGCAGAATAGGCTTGGTATTGGCTAATGGTGCTCTTTCTTCTCAGACGGGTGGCGAAGGTGTGATACGCCAAAAGATTGTGGAAGCCGACTTGGTAGAAGGTATTATTGCTTTGCCTTCTCAGTTATTCTATAGTACGGGTATTCCTGTCTCTCTTTGGTTCCTGTCTCGCAACAAACAACAGGCAGGCAAGGTATTGTTTGTTGACGCCAGAAATATGGGTACTATGGTAACCCGTGCCGTACGAGAGTTGCAGCAGGATGATATTACGAAGATTGCCGACACCTTTGAGGCTTTCCGCAATGGAACCCTTGAAGACGAAAAAGGCTTCTGTGCAGTAAAGACCTTACAAGACATTCAGGCCCAAGATTTCATCCTAACTCCAGGCCGCTATGTAGGCATAGCAGAGCAGGAAGATGATGGAGAGCCATTTGCAGAGAAGATGAGTCGCCTGACATCAGAACTCAGCGGACTCTTTGCAGAAAGCCATCGCCTTGAAGATGAGATAAAGAAGCAATTAGGAAGTATTGGATTCTGTATCGAATAAGAAGATGGAAGAGAATAAAAATACAACAATATTGGCAGAACAGCAGAATAATGTGCTGTTTCAGGATGCCTGTCAGATTATTGAGCAGGCTCAGGAATCGGCTTATCGTCAAGTCAACGAGACACTGATTAAGCGTAATTGGCTCTTGGGCCTAAGAATTCAGCATGAGGTGCTGAAAGATAAACGTGCTGAGTATGGTGAACAGGTGGTAAAGGTTTTAGCAAAGGAACTGACCGCAAAATATGGAGAAGGTTTTACTTGGAGAAATTTATATAACTATATTGATTTCTACTCAACATATAACGGTTTTTTCTTGAATGAGAATGGCGAGCCTGCAAACACTCAGACAATTTTGCAC
>CACXTX010000057.1 GCA_902770635.1 uncultured Prevotellaceae bacterium
AAAACGTAAAAGAATTCTGAAACTCACTCGCGGTTACTTTGGTGCCCGCAAGAATGTTTGGACAGTAGCCAAGAACACTTGGGAGAAGGGTCTTACCTATGCTTATCGCGATCGTAAGAACAAGAAGCGCACTTTCCGTGCCCTGTGGATCCAGCGTATCAACGCTGCCGCTCGTCAGGAAGGTATGAGCTATTCAGCCCTGATGGGAGCTCTCTCAAAGGCTGGTATCGAGATCAACCGCAAGGTGCTCGCTGACCTCGCCCTGAACAATCCTGAGGCTTTCAAGGCTATCGTAGCTAAAGTGAAGTAAGAAAGGAAGCGAAAGCAATAAAAAAGAGCTGCATCATAAGGATTGCGGCTCTTTTTTTTGCTCCATTGAAAAATAAGTAGTATCTTTGCAGGACTAAAAAGCTACTATTTATCACAAAAACAAGGAATATATGAAGAAATTGTTGTTGGGAGACGAGGCTATAGCTCAAGGCGCACTGGATGCGGGATTGAGTGGTGTCTATGCCTATCCGGGCACTCCCTCTACGGAAATTACCGAGTACATTCAGCTGTCGCCACTGGCTAAGGAGCGTGGAGTGCATAGCCGCTGGTCAACTAATGAGAAGACGGCGATGGAGGCTGCGCTGGGAATGTCCTACATGGGCAAGCGTGCGTTGGTATGTATGAAGCACGTCGGGTTGAACGTTTGTGCCGACCCCTTTGTCAACTCTGCAATGACGGGCACCAACGGAGGTATTGTAGTCCTGGTGGCTGACGACCCCTCGATGCACTCTTCTCAAGACGAGCAGGATTCCCGTTTCTATGGCAAGTTTGCCATGATTCCCACCTTGGAACCCAGCAGTCAGCAGGAGGCTTACGACATGATGGCTCAGGCTTATGAGATGTCGGAGCAGTTGCAATTGCCTGTCCTGATGCGTGTTACCACCCGTATGGCGCATAGCCGTGCCGTTGTTGAGTGTGCTGACGCTCCGCGCCCACAGAACGAGCTGAATTATAACGCCAAGGCCAGCAACTGGGTGTTGCTGCCAGCCTTTGCCCGTAAACGCAACGATATCGTGACAGGACAACAGCCCTTGTTGGAGCAGATGGCCGTTGACAGTCCCTATAACCAATATGTGGACGGAAAAGATCAGCAGTTGGGCATCATAGCCAGCGGTATTGCCTATAACTATCTGATGGAGTGCTTCCCTGACGGCTGCCCTTATCCTGTGCTGAAAATCTCGCAATATCCTATCCCCAAAAAATTGATTCGTCGCATGACCGACGATTGCGAATATGTACTGATAGCCGAGGAGGGACAGCCTTTTATCGAAGATCAGGTACGTGGCGTGATGCCTGGCAATGCCGTTATCAAGGGACGACTGACGGGTGAACTGCCTCGTACCGGTGAACTGAATCCAGACCTTATCAAGAAAGCCCTGGGCATGGAGATAGGTGAAAACTATGCTCCTTGCGAGGATGTGGCTCCACGTCCACCCGCACTTTGTCAAGGCTGTGGGCACCGTGATGTCTATGCTGCCCTGAACGAGGTGCTGCTCAATTACCCCAATGCGCGCGTCTTTGGTGATATCGGTTGCTATACGCTGGGCTTCCTCCCTCCTTATAAGGCTATCCATTCGTGTGTAGATATGGGTGCTTCTATCACAATGGCCAAGGGTGCCAGCGATGCAGGACAGTGGCCAGCTGTAGCTATCATTGGCGACTCTACCTTCACGCATTCGGGTATGACGGGTCTGCTGGATGCCGTCAATGAGAACGCTGATATTACGGTAATAATTTCAGACAATCTGACGACTGCTATGACGGGCGGACAGGACTCTGCCGGTACCAATAAGTTCGAGGCTATCTGTCGCGGACTGGGTGTTAGTGAAGACCACTTGAAGGTGGTTGTTCCCCTGCCCAAGAACATGGAGGAAATCAAGAAGACCATCGAGGACGAGATCAACTATCATGGTGTGAGTGTCATCATCCCTCGTCGTGAGTGTATGCAAACATTACAACGTCATCTCAAACAAAAGAAAGCAGCAAAATGAAGACAGATATTATATTGTGCGGTGTAGGAGGACAAGGTATCCTCTCTATCGCCACCATCATTGGCGAAGCTGCCATGAAGGAAAACCTGTATATCAAGCAGGCCGAGGTTCACGGAATGTCCCAGCGTGGAGGTGATGTGCAGTCGAATCTGCGTCTCTCCAGCAACCCCATTCAGAGTGATTTGATACCCAAAGGTGGGGCTGATGTCATCATCTCGATGGAGCCTATGGAGGCGTTGCGCTACCTGCCTTTCCTCTCTAAAACGGGTTGGATTATTACATCAAGTACCCCTTTTGTGAATATACCGAATTATCCTGAGATTGAGACGATTAAGGCTGACTTGGAGAAGCTTCCCAATGTTATTATGCTCGACATAGAACAGAAGGCTAAGGACGCTGGCGTTCCCCGCTCGGCTAACGTCATCTTGTTGGGTGCAGCCCAGAAGGCATTGGGCATAGAATACGAGAAACTGGAGGATGCCATCCGTCGCGTCTTCGGTCGCAAGGGCGATGCTATAGTTGATGCCAACATCAAGGCTTTGGCTATTGGACGTGAGGCTCAGCGATAAGATTTCTTGATAAAAAAATACCAGCCTCAATGGCCTGTATCGTCGGGCTGTTGAGGCTGGTGTCGTAAGGGGGCAGTCTTTATCTTTTCTTCTTGCTGTCGTTCTGAAGTTTTATGACAAAGATGATAACGCTACAGGTGAAGGTAATCAGGTTGGTGGCAAGCAAGAAAATACCTTCACGACCGAGCATCCAGCCTTGGCACACGAAGGCAAAGCAGCCAATGGACATCATGATAAAACCTGGTAGCGAGATACCATCGGTATTGCGTGTCCGAATGGTCTGAATGGCTTGCGGAAGATAGCCGAAAATAAGGCCGATGCTGGCAATCCAGCCAAAGATGTCAAATAATAATTGATGTTCCATAGTATATGAGTCTTTAATTAAACATGATTCGGATTTCTAAATGCAAAGATAGTGCTATTTTTTGAAAGTACAATAATTTCCAAGGAAATATTTACTATACTTCTTTAAAAAGTGCATGTATTATTTGGTGGTTGTCCTTGAAATGATTAACTTTGTGCCGTTTGACAAGACCAATATAGGGGCTGTCTGCCATTAATATATGAGTAAGTAGTAAAAGATAAAACATAGAGAATAGAAAAGATGAAAGAGACTCCGATTAAGAGAGAGATAGTCGATGGACTGATTAGTGAGTTGGGTATTAATGACTTTGCAAAGGCTACCATCCGCGAGGTGAAGCAGGTGGCTGCCAAGGCCGAGAAGGAGAGTGGGGTAGAGTTTATCAAGATGGAGATGGGTATTCCTGGTCTGCCTGCTGCCCAGGTGGGCATTGACGCCCAGGTGAAGGCTTTGCAGGAGGGTATTGCCCATAGTTATCCTGACATTCAGGGCTATCCGGAACTGAAGAAGCAGGCGTCACGCTTTGTCAAGGCGTTTATTGGACTGGATGTCGCTCCTGAGGGTTGTGTCCCCGTTACGGGTTCCATGCAAGGCACGTTTGCGTCGTTCCTCACCTGTTCGCAGGCTTCGAAGGCGAAGGATACCGTATTGTTCATCGACCCAGGCTTTCCTGTTCAAAAGATGCAGTTGCAGGTAATGGGTGTCAAGTATGAGACCTTTGATGTTTATGACTTCCGTGGCGAGAAGCTGGGACCCAAGATTGAAAGCTATCTGGCAAAGGGTAACATTTGCGCCATCGTTTATTCCAATCCTAACAACCCTGCCTGGATATGTTTGAATGAGGACGAGTTGCGTATCATCGGTACGCTGGCTACTAAGTATGACACGATAGTGATGGAGGACTTGGCTTACTTCGCCATGGACTTCCGCCAGAACCTCAGCGTTCCCTTCGAGCCGCCTTACCAGCCTTCGGTGGGTCGCTATACCGACAATTACATGTTGCTGATTTCTGGCTCCAAGGCATTCAGCTATGCTGGTGAGCGCATTGGAGTTACTTGTATCTCTGACAAGTTGTTCCATCGCCACTATGACGACCTTGCCCAGCGCTACGAAGGGCTGCCCTTTGGTCTGGTGTTCTCTACCCGCATGCTGTATGCGTTGTCGTCAGGCACCAGCCATTCTGCACAATATGCGATGGCTGCCATGCTGAAGGCTGCAGTTGAGGGCGAATATGATTTCCGTAAGGAGGTGAGCGTCTATGGCGAGCGTGCCCACAAACTGAAAGAGATATTCTGTCGTCATGGATTCCATATCGTTTACGACAAGGATTTGGACCAGCCTGTAGCGGATGGCTTCTATTTCACCATAGGCTATCAGGGAATGACCAGTGGTGAATTGGCCAAAGAGCTGATGTATTATGGTGTCTCGGCCATCTGTCTTATCACCACGGGGTCTCATCAGGAGGGCTTGCGCGTGTGTACCTCATTTATAGAGGATCATCAGTATGCACAACTGGAAGAGAGGATGGCGATATTCCAGGAGAACAATCCCCGTTAAAAAGTAATAAGGCTGGTCATTACGAACCAGCCTTTTATTTTTAGAGACGAATGTTATTGTTAGAAACTGAATGCTATCACGTAGCGCATGCCCCATTTCGGACTGGTAGACAGCTCGTTGTAGCTTAATCGTCTGACGTATTCCACATGGAAGAACTTGAAGATGTTGTGGATGCCCAATACCAATTCTGCATAGGGACGGTTGGTCTCCATGATGTTCACACCATCAGGGAAGTGCATCAGTCTGGTGTTTCCTTGGTTCTCGCTCAGGTAGGGATTGTTCTTGTCACTCAATTCTCCCCAGAGCATGCGGATTCCGATAATCTCGCGCCAATGCAGTTTCTTCACCAACGGAATACGGTTCAGCAGCTTACCGTTTAAGTCCCAGGTCGCCATCAGCGAGAAGAAACGGTCGTTGAGGAATTCCATCGTGTTGATAAGGCTGAACGTCTCAGGGATGATGACGTAAGACTGGTTGGCTGCAGGATGTATCAGCAAGGGGTAGGGTACTTGGTTCCATTGGATGCCACCTTTCAGGTAGAAGTCCATTTTACCCCAGCTGCTACCCATCCAAAAGCGCTTATGCAGTCCAACCTCCGTATAGTTGTAGCTATACTCGCCACCAAATACGCCATTGAATCCCATGGTATGCGATACGCTCAGCACTGGGGCGTCGAGGTTGATGACACGACGGCGCAACTTGTTGTTGATATAGGTCTCGCCTGGAGCATAGCGCAACTTGGCAGTCACTTCCGTAGTACGGAGGAAGTCGCCGTTGCCGTGCTTGTTGAACTCCGTGGGTATCGGCTTGTCCAGCGTCTGGAAGGTCATGTGTCCGCAGCTCTCGTTTTCCTCCAACTTGCCCTGCAGGTAGGCTTTCAGTCCCCAGTCAGTCTCGTATTCGAAGGTCACCTGCTGGCGGTTGTATAGCATCATCTTGTTGGTCTCAGCCCATTTGAACGCTACCATGAAGTTATCCTTATCGGTGTCCATGAACTTGTCGCCTGGCGAGCAGACATCCCTAGCAGCCTGGATGGTCAGCGTGCGGCGTGGGAACTCGTGAGGCAGGTATTTCTTGGGGTTCAACGAGTAGGTAAACTCGCCCATATAGTAGTTCTTCTTGCTTCCCCATCCGCGTCCATAGTATCCTGACAGGAAGAAGTGCTTGCTCAGGTTGGCGGTGGTCTTTAACGACAGCCTTGAACGCATTCCGTCCACGTAGTTATTAGACAGAATGGTGTTTACTGGGCAGATGTCAATATAGTTTGGCGTGCTTGTTTCTATCGAGTTTTCGAAGAGCGCCTTCAGTCCGAAAATGATATACTTCATGCCCTTCATGTTCTCGATGCGGTGAATGAACTTATCCATTGAGCCTTCGCTCTTGGTCAGTTCCACTTGTCGGTATTGCGCCCAGAATTCGTCGTCGCGCATCTCTGCATCCGCTTCCGTTACCTCCTTCGCCTTGCCTTTAAACAACTTCTTCGGTACTGGGGTGAAGGCGTAGTCGCTCATTCGTGTGACGCGGCTTACGGTAAAGCTGCGCACAAAGCTCAATAGTTCCAGTTCGGTAGTCATGTCGTCTTGAGTCTGTACCCATTGTCCGTCAGGAAGCTGGCTGTATTCTTGCGTAATCTTCACCTCCTTGACGAAATTCACATTGCTCTGCTTGGGAATTGTCATCTCGCAGCGCCTTACGTGGAGTGTCGAATCCTTTAGGATATACAGGTCACCCCTGAATCCCATGTCGTTCTGGTTGTTGGGTAGGAAATGCAGATGGAAACACGAGTCACGATCAATCTTGATGGTGTCCTCAATATAGTAGCGGTAGAACCCGATGCCCTCGTTGGACAGAGGTGATACAAACGGGTATTGCAACAGTCGGATATGGTCTTTGTACAGGTCCACATCGGTAAACACGTCTTTCAGCACGTTGTTAAGGATGTCGCCAGTCTGGAAGATGTCGTTCACCCCCTTCGTCGTCTTACCTGTTATGATGGTTTTCTCTGAGCGTGGATCTTTACGATAGATTTTCTGTGAAACCGTTTCGTCAACGCTTAAGGGCAGAATCATCTTGCCTGTCACAGGACTAACCTCCACCTGGTCTATAAGCCACGGATGACGCTTGAACACACCTTGTTCCAGTTGTTCTGGCTTCAGGTCGTTCATAGAGAAAGTTATCTTCTCGTACTTATTATATTGATAATAGTCATTCTGTCCCAGGTCGGTCAGTTTCTTGGCTGCAACCACCCTTTTCATTAGTTCCACCGCAGGATTGTTCTTTCTGCTGTATCGTCCGCGCTTAGCCTTCACCGTTACCTCGGCCAGCATTTGCTTGTCAGGTTTCAACTTAATGTTCAGGCGAGCTTTTGTCTTATTGGTTATGGGGACTATTCGCGTCTTATAGCCTACGGCGCTGAACGTGATGTTCCATCCCTCGTGGCGCCCAATCTTGTATTGTCCATTGATGTCGGAGATGGCGGCAATGTTGTGACCTTTATAGACCACACTTGCAAAGGCGATGGTGTCACCCGTCTCGTCGTCGGTAATGGTTCCGTGAATCTGTTGGGCGCTTACTGAGAAACTCAGCAGGCAGAAAAGAGTGATAATATAATAGCGCAGAATGCTCATCTTAAATTTCCTGTTTATCCTAAATTAATGATACCTATTTAATTTTGGGTGCAAAATTACTAATTTAATTTTGGATTTGTGCACATTTATTTGTAATTTTGCAGCGTTTTTGAAATAAATAATGTAGAAGAAGATATGAAAGCATTTGTTTTTCCCGGTCAGGGAGCACAGTTTGTAGGTATGGGCAAAGACCTGTACGACACCAATGAGAAGGCAAAAGAATTGTTTGAGAAGGCTAACGAGATTTTAGGCTACCGCATTACGGACATCATGTTTGAGGGGACCGATGAGGACTTGAAGCAGACGAAGGTGACTCAGCCTGCCGTCTTCTTGCATAGTGTTATCAGCGCCATTTGCTTGGGCGACGCTTTTGATCCCAAGATGGTGGCAGGACACTCTTTGGGTGAGTTCTCGGCACTGACAGCTGCTGGTGCTCTGTCGTTTGAAGACGGACTGAAACTGGTGTATGCCCGTGCAATGGCTATGCAGAAGGCTTGTGAGGCTCAGCCCTCAACGATGGCTGCTATTATTGGTTTGCCTGACGATAAGGTAGAGGAAATTTGCGCAGGTATCAACCGCGAAGGCAACGTTTGCGTATGCGCTAACTATAACAACCCAGGACAGTTGGTTATCTCTGGTGACGTAGAGGCTATTAACGAGGCTTGTGAGCAGTTAAAGGCTGCAGGTGCCAAGCGTGCGTTGCCTCTGAAGGTGGGTGGTGCATTCCATTCTCCGCTGATGCAGCCTGCTAAGGACGAGTTGCAGGCCGCTATTGAGAAGACCGCAATCAACGCTCCCAAATGTCCTGTTTATCAGAATGTAGATGGAAAGCCTCATACTGATCCTGCTGAGATCAAGCAGAACCTGATAGCCCAGCTGACCTCAAGTGTACGTTGGACTCAGTGTGTGCAGAACATGATTCAAGATGGTGCCGACGACTTTACGGAGTGTGGTCCTGGTAAGGCATTGCGTGGCATGATCAGCAAGATTAGCCGTGAGGTAAGCACGCATGGAATTGCTGAAGAAGAATAAATCAAAATAGAATGAACGATAAGGTTATTATCTATCAGGTATTTACCCGTCTTTTCGGCAATCGCAACCTGTCTCGCAAAGAGAACGGCACGATTGCCGAAAATGGTTGTGGTAAGATGGCCGACTTTACCCCAGAGGTATTAAAGGACATCCAGAAGATGGGCATTAGTCATGTATGGTACACAGGTATTATCCGTCATGCCACACAGACCGACTATAGCGCCTATGGTATTCCTCGTCAGCATCCTGCTATCGTGAAAGGTAAGGCTGGCTCTCCTTACGCCATTACGGACTATTATGACGTTGATCCAGACTTGGCTGTGGATGTGAAACAGCGCATGAAGGAGTTTGAAGAGCTGGTGGATCGCACCCATGAGGCAGGTTTGAAGGTGATTATCGACTTTGTTCCCAACCATGTCGCCCGTCAGTACCATTCCATCTGTAAGCCTAAGAAAGTGAAAGACCTGGGCGAGACGGACAATCAAGAGCATGGCTTTGATCCACAGAACAATTTCTACTATTGTCCTGGACAACGCTTTGCTCCTTATTTCGACTTGTATCAGGGCGAACAGGAACCTTATATGGAGGAGCCTGCCAAGGCGACGGGTAATGACCACTTCGACAATGCACCAGGCAGGACGGACTGGTATGAAACCGTCAAGTTGAATTACGGCGTGGACTATTATGCAGGGCGTATCGGCTATTTCACACCCATACCTGACACATGGCAGAAGATGACAGATATCCTGTTGTTCTGGGCCAAGAAAGGCATAGATGGATTCCGTTGTGATATGGCTGAGATGGTGCCAGCAGAATTCTGGCAGTATGCTACCGCCATCGTCAAGAAGAAATATAAGCATATCGTATTTGTGGGTGAGGTCTATAATCCTTATGAATACCGTCGCTATCTGGCTGCTGGCTTTGACTGGCTGTATGACAAGGTGGGCATGTACGATACGATGCGTAGCGTGATTTGCGGACAGTCTTCCACTCATGCCATTAGTCAGGCATGGCAACAGACCGACGATATCCGCGACCACATGCTGTACTTCCTGGAGAACCACGACGAGCAGCGCATAGCCAGCGATTTCTTCGCAGCCAATGCCCAGAAAGGTGTTCCTGCCATGATAGCCTCCGTGTTGATGCAGCAGAATCCCTTCATGCTGTATGCTGGTGAGGAGTATGGTGAACGTGGTATGGATCGTGAGGGATTCAGTGGTAACGACGGACGTACCACCATCTTCGACTATTGGTGCGTAGATACGCTTTGCCGTGCAAATTGCCAGCAGTTGACGGATGAGGAGAAGGCACTCTATGACATCCACTTGAAGACCATGCAGATTGCACGTCAGGAGAAGGCTGTAAGCGACGGTGTGTTCTTCGACCTCATGTATGTGAATGGCCACTTGCAGCGCCAGTATGCTTTCCTGCGCCGTGCAGAGGGTGAGTTGCTGATTGTGGTAGCTAACTTCGATGGTGCTGATGCTACGATTGACGTACATATTCCTGCTCATGCCTTTGATTACTTGAAGATGAAAGAGAAGAAGGCGATAGGTGTTGACCTGTTGACGAAGGAGAAGTTGGCCATGTCTTTGAAGATGGACGGAAGTGTACGTATGGAGGTTAATGCCAACAGTGGAAGAGTTTGGAAAGTGAAACTGTAAAAAGGATATGAGTGACGATTTTATCTTGAATGAACATAACAAGGACGAGTTCCCTCCTGCCCATACGGCAGAACATTTGTTGAACCAGACGATGATACGACTCTTCGGATGTGAGCGCTCGTATAATGCCCATATTGAGAGAAAGAAGAGCAAGATGAGCTTCTATCTAGACCACAAACCTTCACGACAGGAGGAGAAACAGATAGAGAAGGAGATGGAGCGGCTGATTGACGAGGATATGCCTGTAACGTTTGAGTTCTGCAAATTAAGTGAACTGCCTGAGGAAATATCGCTGGACCGTCTGCCTGACGGTGTGTCGGATACCATCCGTCTGGTTCGTATTGGCGACTATGACGTGTGTCCCTGCATTGGCAAGCATGTGCGCTCAACAGCCCAGATAGGACGATTTGAAATGTTGGGTACCAACTGGGACGAACATGAGAAATCATTCAGGGTGAGATTTAAAATCATTGCTCCATAAGATAAAAGAAGCCTCGTAAGTTGTTTACGAGGCTATTTTTTTGCATATAGGTTTGATACTAGAACGATACCTTCATGAATACAGGCAAGTGGTCAGAATAGGTAAGGTCTGACGTGTAGTAGGTCATGCCCTTTAAAGCCTTGTCGTGGAAAATATAGTCAATACGAACTGCCTTCTTTCCTCCACGGAAAGTTCTCATCCATCCTGAGCCACACTCTTTAAAGCCATCGACCATATTGCCCAGCATCGTGTTATATACATACGAGTAAGGCACATCGTTGAAGTCGCCACAAAGAATGACAGGTTTCTCAGACTCACGTTTCTCTGTGGCTATGATGTTGGCTTGTGATGCACGAAACATCATTCCCAGCGTGTAGTTGCCAAAAATTGCACTGAGGAAACGGCTTCCGCTCACGTCATAATCCTGGCTTGCCAACTTGGCGGCCTGATGCAGGGTGCCATTGATGCCAGTAGTCTGCAGGTGGACATTAAACACGCGCACCATACGTCCCTTTACGTCAATATCTGCCCACATGGCACTGTTGTTGGTATAGTCAAACAGGATAGCCTTGCTTTTCTTGATGGGATAGCGGCTGTAGATGACCATATCGTCTCTTCCCATAGCCATATAGGGGAAATATTCCTTATAACTGTCTGAGTTCTTTTTGTCACCGCTGACGTTGGAGTACTCTTGCATACAACATACATCCACCTTTTGACGACGCATCTCCGCAAGAATATCAAGAGCCATGAAGCCGGAAGTCTCACGATTGAACATAGCCACATTATAGGTGGCAATTTTCAGTCCGGCATTAGCCTCCACATGCTTGTCTATGGAACGGATCTGTACGAGGGTTCCAATATAGGGAATGCAGCAGGCAATGGTGACTACGGGAATAATCAGCATCAGCCAGCGGCGGCGAATCAACCAGTAAAAACACATCAAGATATTGGCGATGATAAGCAGAGGGAGTGCATATACCAACATGGCTCTCGCCGTATTGCCAATAGGTGTTACATCGCCTCCATAGAGTGCTACAATAGTGAATACGGTTATAATAATCTGTATAACCAGAAACATCATTGCCAGATATTTGTAAACGGCTAATTTGCCCATGACGATTGTTGTATTGGGATGATTACTGATCTACGTATCTCTGAACGGTATCCAGCAGGTCCTCCACACGGAAGGGCTTTGCCATGAACTCGTCGCATCCGGCTTCACGGGCCTCTCGGATATTGTCGTCGAAAGCATACGCACTGAGCGCTACAATGGGGATGTCAGGGTTTACCTCTTTGATGATGCGAGTGGCGTCCAGACCGCTCATATCAGGCATACGGACATCCATCAGTACTAATGCCGGATGTTCCTCATCGCAATAGGTCACAGCCTCAATTCCATTGCAGGCACGCAACAAGCGGTAACGTTTGGCCAGTACGATGCGAACCAGTTCGTAATTGGAGTCTTCGTCCTCGGCCACCAGTATCAGCGGAGCCTTCGACATATCGGTCTTGGTGTTTACGCGGATAGTACGAGAATTGGTGGTGACGCGACTGTCTTTCTTCAGCCCTCCGATGGTACCTTGGAAAGGCAGGATGAATCGGAAAGTGGAACCAGCACCCAACTTAGAGTTAACAGTGATATGTCCTCCCAGTTTTTCTACAATAATCTTACAGAGTGCCAGACCGAGTCCATAGCCGTTCTGGTTCTCTGCATCGCGAGAAACGTAGGTCTCGAAAATATGTTTCTGGTCTTCAGGAGCAATACCTGAGCCCGTGTCGGAAACGTAGAATTCAACCTCCTGACCATCGTTGATGAGGCGATAGCCATAAGTGATGCTGCCCCTTGTTGTATGCTTCAAGGCATTGCTTATGAGGTTGGAGAATACCTGGGTAACGCGATTGCTATCGGTATTCAGGGTAACATTCATATTGGGTTTTGTCCAGAGCAACTGAACGGTATCCGGACAGCGAAACTTGAAGATGTTCTGCATATTGTGGCACATCTCGTTCAGGTCAGTCATTCCTTTCTTGATGGACAGTTCACCGGCCTCTACACGTGAGAGGTCAAGAATCTCGTCAATAAGGGCTAACAGACGGTTATTGTTGCTCTCAACAATCTCCATATACTTCATGCGATCCTCAGCCGAATCGGTTTCGGCCATGATTCGTGCAAATCCCTCAATAGCGTTGAGAGGTGTGCGAATTTCGTGACTCATGTTGGCAAGGAAGAGCGACTTCATACGACTGGCCTTTTCAGCTTTGTCGGTTTTCTCTTCGTATTCTGCGAGCTTTCTTTTTGCTACGCTCAGCTCTAGTTCTACTGCCTGTCGTCTAGCATTGGCTTCTGCCACTTTTTGTAATAGCGTTTCCCTTTCGTTCGAATTCATAATAAAAAGTACGTCGTTTGTTACTTTATATTCTAAATCGGTACAAAAGTAGCAAAAAAAATCAATAATCTAAACTTTTTTAGAAAAAATAACGTAAAAATGGTGTGTTATTTACCCCTCAATCATTAGGCACGTTTTGCTTTCTCCCATGTTCCAGCATGCTGATGGCTTTTCAGATAGGGTATTCCATAGAATACGTTCAAGTTCATGAAGAGAAAATAGTAGGGCACATACAGCCATTTATTTTTTTTTCCGTGCTGTTCCATATAATAGCCACAGAAGGCAGCCAGATAGAACAACACTTGCAATGCCCACAGGATGGTATAGATGGTTCCTGCGTTCATGAAAAGCAGCAACACGTTAAGGGGAATTAAAGCCACTAGGGCAAAAGGGGTAATGGTCCAGCGTAATACGCGATGGGACACAAACTGGAAGGCTACCGCTACATTTCGGAATGGGTTCATCATGTTGCGCAACCACCAAGAGCTCTGCAATCCACCTGCGGCTATACGACGCTTGCGCTTCGATTCCTCATGTAGGTTGGCACTACCGTATTCCATCGCATAAGCATTGGGGGCATAGGCTATGCGATAGCCCTCGTCCACCATGCGCATGGACATGACAAAATCGTCTAGTAAAGCATTCTCTGGCATGGGCTTGTACAATGCGGTGAGGATGGCGTTCAATTCACCAGCAGCGCCCATTGTCGAGTAGAATTCGCTGTCAAGTTGTTTCAATGTGCTCTCGTAGCGCCAGTAGAGTCCTTCTCCCTGAGCTGCTGTCTCGCCTTCATTTCTGGCCATCACTCGTTTCTCACCAGCAACACAAGCTACTGTTGGATCTTGGAAATATTTCGTTATCTCACGCAGTGCTTCCTTGTTAACCAAGGTGTTGGCGTCTGTCATGACGGTGATTTCCGAGGTGCTCAGACTGATGCCATGATTAAGGGCTGCTGTCTTGCCACGACGTTCTGGATAATAGGCTATCTTTACTCTTGGATATCGTTTCAGCTTCTCGTTGGTTTGGTCCGTCGAGCCATCGGTTACCCACATGATGTGAAGTTTATTCTTCGGATAATCCAGTTGCAGGGTGTTTTCCATCTTCATGTCAACCACGTCCTGTTCGTTGTAGGCACAAATGAGGAAGGTGACATGAGGCAAGGCCTCGTCCTCTGGCATGTTCAAAGGTTGGCCTTTGCCCTTGAAAATGCGTTTCAGTTTAACAAGCAGCCATAACAACACGCCGTATCCTATATAGGTATAAACCACGAGGAAGAAGCAAATCCAAAAGAGGATTTTCAGTGTTGTCATGACTGCTCGATATTATGCGTTTGTTTCAATCTCATGTTCCTCCTGCATGTCTATGAACTGACGGTCTTTGTCGTAAAATTCATATTGCAGGAAAGCTAGTTTCTGTGACGGTATGATGTGTACTCCCATACCGTATTTCATCTGCCATTTGAGTTTTAGCGATACGAGGCCCTGATTAATATAGGCAGCCACGTAAGGATGGACATGTAGATAGAATTTGCGAATACCTATCTTGTTGACTAGGCGGTCAATTTTGCTTTCTAACTGGTCCGTAAACAGGATGGACGACTTGATTTTACCCTTACCAAAGCAGGTAGGGCAGGTTTCTTCTACATTGACATCCATAGCAGGACGTACACGCTGACGTGTAATCTGCATCAGTCCAAACTTGGACAGCGGTAGGATGTTGTGGCGCGCTCTGTCTTTCTCCATGTTCTTGCACATGCGTTCATAGAGCAGTTGTCGGTCTTCGGCCAGGTTCATGTCGATGAAATCTACCACGATGATGCCGCCCATGTCGCGAAGTCGCAACTGGCGTGCCAGTTCGTCGGCAGCACCTAGGTTAACTTCCAATGCGTTGGCTTCCTGTCCGTTTTCTGCGCGAGTACGATTCCCTGAGTTTACGTCCACTACATGCATGGCTTCTGTGTGCTGGATAATCAGGTAGGCTCCACGCTTGTAGTTCACTGTCTTGCCGAACGAAGACTTGATTTGCTTCGTTACGTTAAAGTTGTCGAAAATAGGTACGTTACCGTTGTACAACTTCACGATGTCCACTTTTTCAGGGGCAATGAGTGCTACATAGTCACGAACCTGCTGGTAGATAACCTCGTCGTTGATGTGAATGCCGTCGTAGGTGGGGTCGAACAAGTCGCGCAGCATAGCTACGGCACGTCCAGTCTCCTCGAAACACAGTTGTGGAGTCTTGGTGGCTTTCTGTACCATTGTAATGGCGTCTTCCCAGCGTCTTACCAGCACCTTCATCTCTGCATCCAGTTCTGCCACACGCTTGCCTTCGGCTGATGTGCGTACAATGACACCGAAGTTCTTGGGGCGGATACTCTGAACGAGTTGTTTCAGTCGGGTGCGTTCCTCGCCTTTTTTGATTTTTGAAGAAACCGAAACCTTATCACCAAAGGGCATGAGTACCATGTATCGGCCTGCAAAACTCAGGTCGCACGTTAGACGTGGACCTTTCGTGTTGATGGGCTCTTTGACTACCTGTACCAGTATTTCCTGGTCTTTCTTCAGTGTGTTCTGCACGCTGCCTTCCTTGGGCAGGTCTGGCAGTCGGGTAGCCTTGGCTATGGGATAAAGTTTCTTTTTGTCGCTCTGTACCTGTTTCAAGTACTTTTCATACGAGCTAAATTGAGTGCCTAAGTCCAAATAGTGCAAGAAAGCATCGCGCTCAGAGCCTACTTCTACGAAGCAGGCGTTCAGTCCAGGCATCAGTTTGCGCACCTTGCCCAGGTAGATGTTGCCTACGGAGTAGCTTGCCTCTTCGCGCTTCTCGTTCTGGTATTCCACCAGGTTCTTGTCTTCAAGCAGTGCGATGGAAATCTCCTTCGGCTGGACATCGATGATTACTTCGCTTGTCATTTCTTGTTGTTTTGACGTTAGGATTACTTAAAACAAAAGGGGTGTACCGATGGTCTCGGTAACACTCCTTTCATCTCTCATTGTCTGTTTCGCCTAAAGCTTACTTGCTCTTATGACGATTCTTGCGCAGTCTCTTCTTACGCTTGTGAGTAGCCATCTTGTGGCCCTTCTTTTTCTTTCCGTTTGGCATAATTC
>CACXTX010000058.1 GCA_902770635.1 uncultured Prevotellaceae bacterium
GATATCCTCGAGGGCCTGCTGCATGTGGATTTCGCTCTCTACAATACAGATAGGACACTCGTAGATACCGTCCTTACCGAACTTCTTTTCATACGCAGCGATAACGGCCTTACGGCGATTAACAGCTAATGACTCAGGGAAACAGTCGCGAGATACGGCGACGATTCCAATCTTAATTTTAGGTACGTTGTTCATTTCTTGTATTTGTTTAAATTAGTAATGAATCGATTTCAAGCCGCAAAGATAAGGTTTTATTGTCAATACACCAAATTTTCGGGCAATTGTTTTTGTTACATCTACTTTGTGTAGTGTAATAATCGCTGAGACAGAGGCATTTGCGCATACTTTTTCCATGCGTAGGTACCTTCTGGCTTATCGTCAAGATAGTGCAAATCGTGCATGTGGGCGTAGGCTTCCATCTCGAAAGGATTGAGCTTATAGCCTGCATTCTTGAGGTGTTTTCGATAGCGACAGGCCATGAGCCAATACCAGCCGTAGCGCAGATAGAACAGCAACCACGAGTTGTGGGTGGCGCGAGCCTGATAGAGATGAATCATCTCGTGGTTTTTCAAGGGGCCGAAGTGTGTGTTAAACACCTCGGCCTCCTGTGGAGTATGTGTGATGATGGTTCCGAAGAGCGTCAGTCCGTCGTATCCTTTCCTGATCCAACGGGGCTTTGCTACGGCCTTCATGTCGTCTTGACGGCGGGGGCGCGGAGCACGGAGCATCATCAAGAACATGTTCATGTTAAATCTTATCCAATGCTTGTCGGATGTCCGCCAAGATGTCGTCACAGTCCTCGATACCAACGCTGAGGCGAATGAGGTCGGGAGCCACACCAGCCTCGCGCAACTGTTCGTCAGAGAGCTGGCGATGGGTGTGAGATGCCGGGTGGAGCACGCAGGTGCGGGCATCGGCCACATGGGTAACAATAGCTATCATCTGTAACGAGTCCATGAACTGGACAGCGGTTTCGCGTGTACCTTTCAGTCCGAAGGCAATGACACCGCATGAGCCGTTGGGCAGGTATTTCTGGGCCAAGGCATAGTTCTTGTCGGAGGGCAGTCCGCTGTAGTGAACCCAAGCTACTCGGGGATCGTTTTGGAGGAACTCGGCAATGCGCTGGGCATTCTCGCAGTGACGGGGCACGCGCAGGTGGAGCGTTTCCAGTCCGAGGTTCAACAGGAACGAGTTCTGAGGAGCGGGAATGCTGCCAAGGTCACGCATCAGCTGGGCTACAAGCTTGGTGGTGTAGGCCATTTTACCAAACTTCTTGGTATAGGTCAGTCCGTGATACGACTCATCGGGAGTGGTAAGTCCGGGGAATTTGTCAGCATGAGCATCCCAGTCGAAATTGCCGCTATCCACCACGACACCACCAACCTGAGTAGCGTGACCGTCCATATACTTGGTCGTAGAATGGGTCACGATGTCGGCACCCCATTCGAAAGGACGACAGTTGATGGGGGTGGGGAAGGTGTTGTCCACAATCAAGGGAACGCCATGCTTGTGGGCGATGCGGGCAAACTTCTCGATGTCGAGAATCTGGCAACCAGGGTTGGAGATTGTCTCGCCAAACAGTGCCTTGGTGTTAGGACGGAAAGCAGCGTCAATCTCCTCTTCGGAGGCTTCCTGCGAGATGAAGGTACACTCGATGCCTAGCTTCTTGAGTGTGACACCAAACAGGTTATAGGTTCCGCCATAAATCTCGTTGGAGGTGACAAAGTGGTCACCAGCCTCGCAAATATTGAACAAGGCATAGAAATTGGCGGCCTGACCTGAGGAGGTCAGTACGGCACCTACGCCACCCTCGAGGGCAGCAATCTTCGAGGCCACCGCATCGTTGGTGGGGTTTTGCAGACGAGTGTAGAAATAGCCTTCCTTCTTCAAATCGAAGAGATCTGCCATTTCTTCTGTGTTGTCATACTTGAATGTAGTGCTCTGGATGATGGGCAGTACGCGTGGGTCACCATTCTTAGGTTTCCAGCCACCCTGAACGCAAAGCGTTGCAGTTTTCATTTTCTGTGTCATATTATTTTTTATTTTTTATTTTTTATTTTTCACTTTTCACTCTTCACTTTTCACTTTTCACTCTTCACTAGGCCATAGGCCGCCATAAATTCGTTTTCTGAGATGATGGGGATGTTCAGCTCTTTGGCCTTCTTGTTCTTGCCAGAGGTGGATGTAACATCATTATTAATAAGGTAGGAGGTAGAGCCGCTGACGGCTGAGGCCACCTTACCACCTTGTGACTCGATATAGGCTTTCAACTCGTTACGGTTCTTATAGTGGTGTACATCGCCCGTGATGACAAAGGTGAGTCCCTCGCAGCGGTTACCTTTAGGGGTACTGTCTGCCTGGCTGACGCTGATGTGTTCCATCAGGTGACGATAGCGTGTCAGGTTGTGCTCGTCGCGGAACCAGCGCACAAAGGATGCTGACTTCTCTGGACCAATGCCGTTGATGTGCGCAAAGATTTCAGAAGCCTCCCCAAGCCCCTCCGAGAGAGGGGATGTCTGATTAGAGACAGGGGCAAATAAATCAAGGGGCTCTTGTATCTTAACACCCCTTCCCTCTGAGGGGCTGGGGGAGGCCTTCGCTATTAGTTCGTCCAAAGGATAGGCCGACAGCAGGCGCTTGCAGACATCCAGTCCACAGAGGGGGATGTTCAAGGCGTAAAGCAAGCGGTGGGCTTCCACCTCACGGCTCTTGTCAATAGAGCGCATGATGTTAGAGGCAGATTTTTCACCAAATCCCTCCATCTGGGCCAGTTCGCGGATGTGACTGCGCAGTAGGTAGATATCAGCATACTCGCTGACCCATCCCAGGTTGATGAACTTGGAAAGCGTCTGTTCGGAGATACCGTCGATGTTCATACCTTCCTTCGACACAAAGCGGGCAAACTTCTTCAATTGCTTGGCAGGACACTCGGTATTGGAGCAATGGAGCGTCTTGGTGCCACTGGCCTCGCTGGTCTTGACAACAGCGGGGGCGTGGCAGACGGGACAACGGTCGGGAATGACCAGTGCTCCTATAGGGCTAACCACCTTGATGACTTTGGGGATAATCTTGTTGGCTTTGATTACACTGATACGGGTACCAGCAGCACCGATGCCCAGTCGTTCGCACTCGCTGATGTTGCACAGCGAGGCACGTTTCACGGTAGTACCCTCCAGTTCTACAGGTTCGAAGATGGCTACAGGCGAGATGGTAGAAGCGGCACACGACCACTCTATCTCCTTCAACGTGGTTTCTGCGGCTTCGTCCTGCCACTTGAAAGCCAAGCCTGCACGCGTGGCGTGATGACCTGTAACAGAGCCTGTCTGGGCATAGACGGTATCGTCGTAGCAGACAACAAGTCCATCGACAGGGAAGGGGTTCTGACGGCTGGTGACCTCCTGTGTGAAGGTGTTTATGACAGTTTCAACAGAAGACGAGTCGGGTTGCTCCACCAACTGTCGCTCTACGGTGTTGAACCCCTGATGGTCGAGCCAGTCCATACGCTCACCCCATGAGTTGATGTCTTCCTCTGTATATACTAAGGTAAAGGGTATCCACTGGATATGGCGCTGGCGCACCTCCTCAACATCTTTTAGGGTGAGAGAGCCGGAAGCCAGGTTGCGCGGATTGGCATAGTCTTCGCCACTCTCCATCAGAAAACGGTCGAAGTCATCGTAGCTGATGACTGCTTCGCCACGTATGACGGTATGTCCCTGAGCAGAAATGGCGGTAGGAATGCCGCTGATGGCAGATGCCAGATGGGTGATGTTAGTGCCGATATGCCCGTTGCCACGTGTGACAACCTTTGTCAGCTTACCATCGTCGTAGGTGACAACCAATGTCAGACCATCCAGTTTCCACGAAATCCAGATGGGCTTCTGCTCGGCCCATTTGATAAGTTCCGCGGTCTGCTTGGTCTTAGCCAGTGAGAGGGCAGCAAACTCATGTTCCTCCTTTTGTCCAGTGATGCTGTCCTCAGATACCTTCTGAGTGGGCGAATCGGGCAGGGTAGTGCCTGTCTCCTGTTCCAATTGGCGCAGTTCGTCGAAGAGAGCATCCCACTCATAGTCGGTCATCCGCTCGCCAAGTCCGTTGTAATAAGCCTCGCTGGCTTCGTTCAACTCGCGGACGAGCTGTTGCATTCTTAATATCTTCTCGTCAGTATTCATAAAATTACTCACCTCTATTCTCTCACCTCTCACCTCTTTCTTATAACATTCCTTTCGTAGAAGGCAGTTCGTAGTGATAGACATCACGGCGTACAGCCATTTTGAGCGCACGGGCCAGTGCCTTGAAGATGCCTTCAATCTTATGGTGTTCGTTCTGTCCCTCAGCTTTGATGTTCAGGTTCATCTTAGCAGCATCGCTGAGGCTCTTGAAGAAATGCAGGAACATCTCCGTGGGCATTTCGCCAATCTTCTCGCGATGGAACTCGGCATCCCATACCAGCCAGGGGCGACCACCGAAGTCCAGACATACGGAACAAAGGCAGTCGTCCATAGGCAGGGCATAGCCATAGCGCTCAATGCCACGCTTGTCGCCCAATGCCTTCAGCAGACACTCACCCATAGCAAGGGCTGTGTCCTCGATGGTGTGGTGCTCGTCTACGTGCAAGTCACCCTTCACCTGAATGGTGAGATCCATCATGCCGTGTTTGCCAATCTGTTCCAACATGTGGTCGAAGAATCCCAAACCCGTCTGGATGTCACAATGTCCGTTGCCGTCCAGGTCCACCTTAATATATATATCGGTCTCCTTGGTGGTGCGCTTTACTTCAGCAGTGCGCTCACCGCCATAGGCAATGGCTGCCACCTTGTCCCAGTCGCCCACTTGCAGGAATCCGCAACCGATGTTCTCTGCGAATTTACGGTCGGTCTCCCTATCGCCAATGACATAGCTGTGCTTGATGTCGTATTCGGGATTGTTCATGTATTTTTCCACCAATCCTGTGTTAGGCTTGCGCGTTGGGGCATTGTCTTCAGGGAAATGGGGGTCTATCAGTATCTCGTCGAACTCGACACCCTCGCCTTTCAAGGTATCGAGGATGAAGTTATGGACAGGCCAGAACGTATCTTCGGGGAAGGCGTCAGTTCCCAGTCCGTCCTGATTGCTCACCATGACAAAGAGATAGTCGGTATGCTGGCGTAGGAACACGAGGTTACTGATGGCTCGTGGTACGAATTGCAGTTTCTCAAAAGCGTCAATCTGCTCGTCAGCAGGTTCGCGGATAATGGTACCGTCGCGATCGATGAATAGTATTTTCTTCATTGTATGTTCAGTTTCTGTTCTTCACGTTCTTTCTTCTGGGTCTCAGCAGAGCCATAGGCGTAATAGCCTACGAAGAGAAGGCTCATCAGTATATAGACTTGCAGGAAAGCGGCAAGAAACCACGTTCCGGCAGCAAGATACTCGATATAGGTAGGCATGCCGAAAGGGTCGCCCATCAAGGTCCCGATATGTGCCTGGACGGCGGCTACGGTGAGAATGATGGCAGGCAGGCACGCAAAGAGACAGATGGGTACGAGAATCACCAGTGCCACCAAAAGAATGCCTAAGGTCAACAGCCAGTGGCGACCAGCCGCTTTCAGCATGCTGCGGAAAGGACGTAGAAAGGTCGGCTTGGCAAACCATCGCAGGGGAGTCGTTATCAGGTTGGTGTCTTGATGTTCTTTCAACTTGCCAGCTACGATGCCACAAATAAGGAGGAACACCACCAGCCCCAAGATAAAGAATATCAGAAAGGCAATGATGAGAGGAAGATGCTCCTGGGCGATGAGCCATTTGTATTGAGGCAAAGCAGCTATTTGGAGCATGATGGGTAATAGCTTAGTGGTAAGCAGGGTGCCTAACACTGATACAATCATTGAATAAAGGAAGGCGAACAGCCATGTGGCTTTGAAAATTCTACGGAAGGAGGCTGTGTACAAACGCAGTGCGGAAGTCGTAATTCCGCGATAACTGCGAGCCTTCATCAGTATGTCATCTTGAGTTTTTTCCATCTTTTTATGACTATTTTTGCATTTAGTGTTGCAAAGGTAGGCATTTTTTCGTATCTTTGCACCATCTTTAAAGATAAATTATGAAAATATTGCAATGGGGCTTCATCGGATGCGGTGAAGTAACAGAATTGAAAAGCGGCCCGGCTTTCTCTGAGGTAGAAGGCTCCAGCGTGGTGGCGGTGATGAGTCGTCATGAGAAAAATGCGCGCAGTTATGCGGAAAGGCACGGCATACCGAAGTGGTACACCGATGCTCAGGAATTGATAGACGACCCCGATGTGAATGCCATCTATATAGCAACGCCTCCCAGCAGTCATGCCACGTATGCCATTATGGCGATGAAAGCAGGCAAGCCCGTGTATGTGGAGAAGCCTTTGGCAGCCACTTATGAAGACTGTGCGCGTGTGAACAGAGTGAGCGAAGAGACGGGGATGCCCTGTTTTGTGGCTTACTATCGTCGCTATCTGCCCTATTTCCAGAAAGTCAAGGATATCGTGGACAACGGTATCATCGGCAAGACCATTAATGTACAGATACGTTTTGCCACTCCTCCACGTGAGCAGGACTACGGAAAAGACGGGAAACTGCCCTGGCGACTGCAACCGGACATTGCCGGTGGAGGGTATTTCTATGACTTGGCTCCACATCAGTTGGACTTGTTGCAGCATATCTTCGGCGTGATAACCGAGGCACACGGCATTTGTGCCAATCGTGGCGGACTGTATGGAGCCGAGGACTCGGTATGTGCCAGCTTTGAGTTTGAAGGAGGTCTGCCAGGCAGTGGCTCATGGTGCTTTGTAGCCCATGAATCGGCACAGGAAGACCGTATCGAGATTATTGGCGACCAGGGGTCGGTCAGTTTTTCGGTTTTCGACTATCAACCCATCAAACTGCATACCAGCGAGGGGACTCAGACCATTACGGTTCCTAACCCTCCCTATGTACAATATCCCATTATCAAGAAAGTCTGTGAGCACTTGCAGGGTTTGGCCATCTGTGAGTGTACCAGCGTGTCGGCTACACCCGTCAACTGGGTGTTAGACCGTATCTTAGGGAAATTCTGAGCAATGCGACTGATTCTGACGATAGTATTGATGATGGTAGCGAGTGTCAGAGCAGCGGCTACTGACACCTTGACGGTGGATCAGCACAAGGAACCGGAAACTAAGGAACCGAAGAAAAAGGAACTGAGTTGGTTGCGTCGTACTATTCGTGGCTTCAGCTACATTGACGAGAATTATGTAGAGCCACAGCATTACAACTGGTCCGTGATGTTGTTAGGACGCTATGCCTGGGATTTCTACCGCCTGAGTACGACGGGCAGTGACGGCCAGTTGGTGGCATTCTCGCCCCGTCATATCTTCAAGGTGGGCCCTTATTTCGGATGGCGCTGGGTGTTTCTGGGCTATACCGTCGATTTGAGGAACATCAGTTTTAACCTGGCTGGCTCGGGTTGGAAAGGCATCGATGCCAGTATATACAGTGCACAGATAGGTGCCGATGTGTATTATCACCACACCCAGAATGACTACATGCTGCGTGAGGTGAATTTGGGCAAGGGAGTTAATGAGCGTCTGTTGGAAGACGTGCCGTTCGACGGAATCAATGTGGGAACAACAGGTGTTAGTCTGTACTATATCTTCAACCACCAGCGATTCTCCTATCCAGCAGCCTTTGCGCAAAGCACTTGCCAGAAGATAAGCTGTGGTTCGTGGATGGCAGGCATCGGATATATGAACAACAGTCTGGAGTTTGACCATGAGAAGTTCCAGCAGTTGATTGACGAACGCTATGGTGCGCAAAAAGTAAAACTGGACAGCGCTCTGATGTTCAACTCGGTGAAGTACTATAATATCAACGCCTCTGTGGGCTATGCCTACAACTGGGTGTTTGCACGCAACTGTTTGTTCTGCGCCAGTGGTTCGGTTGCCTTGGCCTATAAGAAAAGTCGTGGTGAGACCGCTAATGACGACAAAGGCGGTTTCGATGTGAATAACTTCAATGTAGATGCTATCGGACGCTTCGGCTTGGTCTATAACAATACCAGATGGTATGCGGGAGCCAATGCCATTGTGCGTACCTATAGATATAAACAAGATCGGTTCGTAGCCAACAACGTGTTGGGTGAGGTGTGTCTCTTTATCGGTTATAATTTTGGACTTAGGTCACAATATAAAAAGAAGAAATAGGTATGAAGAAATATATCCTAGGAATCATAGGTTTGCTGATGTGTCTGACCTTATCGGCTCAGGTGACATACACACAGGCTGATAGTCTGACCATTTGTAAACTGCTGAAAGAGGCACCCCAGCAAGCCTCTACGCTTTGGTTTGCCCGACAGTTTCATGGCATTCCCTATGTGGCACACACCTTGGAGGTAAACGACCAGGAACAATTGGTGGTGAACACGCGGGAACTGGACTGTACCACGCTGGTGGAAACGGTGACAGCCTTAACGCTTTGCGTACAGCAGGAGAAACGCCAGTGGGACGACTATCTGCAGATGCTTCGCACCCTGCGTTATCGACAGGGCGTGTTGGATGGCTATCCCAGTCGTCTGCACTATTTTACCGACTGGATTCTGGACAAGCAACAGATGGGACTGGTCAGCGAGATACAGCAACCTAATCCTCCCTTTACGGCTGTTCAGCGTGTCAGTGCCGATTTCATGAGTCAGCATCCCAACTATTATAAGGCCTTGAAGGCGAACCCCTCGCTGGTGAAGGAGATTCGCCAGCAAGAGCAGAAATTGACAGGCAAGATGTTCCGTTATATTCCTAAACAGGAGGTCAGGAACACCAAGCTGATGCGCAAGACCGTTCGTAATGGCGACATCATCGCCATTACCTGCAACAAGAAGGGCTTGGAGATAGCCCATCTGGGATTTGCCGTCTGGCAGAAGGATGGACTCCATCTGCTCAACGCCTCGCAGTTGCACCATAAAGTGGTGACAGAACCTATGACGCTTCGTCAATATTTAGGAAAGCATAAGACCCATACGGGCATCCGTGTCATCAGAATAAATGAGTCAAATAGTCAAATAGTCAAATAGTAAATAAAAAAATAAGATGGAATTACCCGATTTTATGAACTATGCCAACAAGTTCTCACAGACGGACTTTGTGGAGAAGATTTCCAGCATTGCCAAGCGCGCAGGTGCTAAGTTGGTGTATGCAGCACTTATCCTTTACTATACCTTGCAAAGCGACAAGGTGAGCACAGCCAATAAGGCCATGATTATTGGTGCGTTGGGCTACATGATCAGTCCTTTGGACGTGATTCCCGACGCCATTCCCATTGCCGGACTGTCGGACGACCTGGCTGTGTTGCTCTTTGTGTTGAAGAAGGTATGGACGGACATCGATCCTGACATCCAGACCAAGGCCAAGGAGAAGCTGTACAAATGGTTCGACGAGGACGAGATTGACGAGGAAATCAACGACCTCTTTAAGCAGGAATGATACAGGAGTATCAGGTTCGAGTACTGCCCCAAGTGGCTGCCAATGAGCAGTCGCTGCGTATGTGGCTGGCAGATGAGTACGGATTTGATGTCCGTACGGTGACGAGTGTGCGCATTCTGCGTCGTAGCATTGATGCCCGCCAGCGTACTATCTTTGTCAACTTAAAAGTACGAGTATATATCAACGAACAGCCACAGGCCGACGAGTTCACACCAGTGGAGTATCTTGATGTCAGCGGTAAGCCGCAAGTCATTGTAGTGGGTGCTGGCCCTGGTGGACTGTTTGCTGCCCTCCGACTGATAGAGCTGGGCCTGCGTCCTATTGTGCTGGAACGTGGTAAGGATGTGCATGAGCGCAAGAAGGACTTGTCGCAGATTACCAAGACCCAACAGGTTGACCCAGAGAGCAACTACTGCTTTGGCGAGGGAGGGGCTGGTGCCTATAGCGATGGCAAGCTCTATACCCGCAGTAAGAAACGCGGCAATATCGAGAAGATTCTCAACGTTTTCTGTCAGCATGGAGCCTCTACGAATATCCTGGCCGATGCCCATCCACACATCGGAACCGACAAGTTGCCGCGAGTCATTGAGAACATGCGCAACACCATTCTTCGTTGTGGTGGCGAGGTACATTTCCAGACCAAGATGACACGCCTTATTCTTGATGGCAATCGTGTGGTTGGCTGTCTTGCAAACGATAAAGAATACCATGGTCCAGTTATTCTGGCCACAGGTCATTCCGCCCGTGATGTCTATCGCTATCTGGCAGAGAGCAACATAGAGATAGAAGCGAAGGGAATAGCCGTAGGAGTCCGTTTGGAACACCCTTCCATGCTTATCGACCAGATACAATATCATAACAAGCAGGGTAGGGGCAAGTATCTGCCTGCTGCTGAATACTCGTTTGTCACGCAGGTTGACGGACGCGGCGTCTATTCGTTCTGCATGTGTCCAGGTGGCTTCGTCATTCCTGCTGCTACTGACAAACAGCAGATAGTCGTCAATGGTATGTCGCCCTCGAATCGTGGTGGTCAGTGGAGTAACAGTGGTATGGTGGTTGAATTGCGACCTGAAGACATTGAGGGTAATGACGCATTACGCGTCATGCACTTCCAGGAAGAGTTGGAACGTAACTGCTGGCAACAGGGCAATATGCGCCAAACGGCACCAGCACAGCGTATGGCAGACTTTGTCAATAAGCGTCTGAGCTATGATCTGCCAAGAAGTTCCTATGCCCCAGGACTCATCTCCTCGCCTCTGCACTTTTGGCTACCCCAGGCTATCAGCCATCGTCTGCAGGAAGGTTTCAAACAGTTTGGCAAGTCCAGTCACGGATTCCTCACCAACGAGGCTGTGATGATTGGTGTGGAGACGCGCACCTCCAGTCCCGTCCGCATTGTCCGCAACAACGATACCTTGATGCATGTCCGCTTGCAGGGGCTCTTTCCCTGTGGCGAGGGTGCCGGCTATGCCGGAGGAATCGTTTCTGCTGGAGTAGATGGTGAACGCTGTGCAGAGATGTGCGCAGCCTATTTGGAATCCTAGTTCTTCTAGACACTCTAGAATGTCTAGAATTTCTAGTCTGTCTAGAGCAAACTCTTTAATCTGTTGCGAAGCTGTTCGGCTTCGCTTTTTCGTATTGATAATACAATTTCGCACGTATTATCGTATGTCTGGCTGATGATGCGAGGATTCATGTCCTTGACGATGCGCATCACATCGTTCATCTGCGGATAGGCAAACGAGTATTTCACGATTTCTTCCACTTGGCGCGTCTCGATATTGGCGTGGGCTATGGCGTCAGCGGCAGCCTCACGATAGGCAACAATAAGTCCGCTGGTGCCCAGGTTGACGCCACCATAGTAGCGAACAACAACAATGAGGATATCTGTCAGTTCGTTGCTGTTGATTTGTCCCAGGATGGGCTTGCCGGCTGTCGATGAAGGTTCTCCGTCGTCGTTGGCTCGGAACTCCAGACGCTCAGCGCCCAGCATATAGGCATAGCACACGTGGCGCGCATCATAGTACTTTTTGCGATACTGGGCTATAATGTCCTTCACCTCCTCAACGGTTTGCACGTGATGGGCAAAAGCGAGGAACTTACTCCGCTTTTCGGTGTAATATCCCTCGCTTGTGGTTGCTATCGTCTTGAACTCGTCAGTCATATTCTAGATTCTCTAGATTATCTAGACAGTCTAGATTTTCTAGGCTAATTTATGAATCACTAGTCCTGAGCGCAACTTTGGCTCAAACCATGTAGCCTTCGGAGGCATGATCTTACCCGAGTCGGCAATGTCCATAATCTGCTGCATGGTGACGGGGTAGAGGGCCAGTGCGGCACGCATCTCACCGGAATCTACACGGCGTTTCAGTTCGCCCAGTCCACGCAGTCCACCTACGAAGTCAATGCGCTTCGACGAGCGTAGGTCACCGATGTTCAGAATTTCGTCCAGAATCAGTCGGCTCGAGATATCGACATCCAGTACGCCGATGGGGTCAGTATTGTCGTAAGTGCCCTCCTTGGCCTTCAGACTGAACCAATGTCCGTCCAGATAGAGCGAGAACTCATGTAGTTGCTGAGGCTTGTAGATGTCAGTACCCTTGTCCTCTACGGTGAAGTTCACCTGCAGGGCTGCCAGGAACTCCTCCGACGAGAGTCCGTTGAGGTCTTTCACCACGCGGTTGTAGTCGAGAATGGTCAGTTGTGAAGCCTGGAAGCATACTGCCATGAAGAAGTTGTACTCCTCGTCGCCACGATGGTTGGGATTCTGTTTCTGCTTCTCCTGACCTACGAGGGCAGCAGCTGCTGAACGGTGGTGTCCGTCAGCAATATAGAGGCTGGGCATTTTGGCAAACTCAGCGGTGATGGTCTCTGTGTCCTTGTCATTGTCAATGATCCAGAACTGATGGCGGAAGCCGTCGATGGGTGCGATGAAGTCGTACTCAGGTTTCGTGGCAGCATAGCGCATAATCAGCTCGTTCAGTACGGCATTGTCGGGATAAGCGAAGAACACCGGTTCGATGTTGGCATTGTTCACGCGGACGTGCTTCATGCGGTCTTCCTCCTTGTCACGACGGGTCAGTTCGTGTTTCTTGATATTACCCTTCTGGTAATCGTCGGTATGGGCGCACACCACCAGTCCGTACTGCGTTTTGCCCTGCATGGTCTGGGCATAGATGTAGTAATGTTCCTTGTTGTCCTGCACCAGCCAGCCCTTGTCTTGGAACTTCTGGAAGTTCTCGGCAGCCTTCTCATAGACGCGTGGGTCGTACTCCGATGTGCCTACGGGGAAGTCAATCTCGGGTTTGATGATGTGATACAGACTCTTTTCGTTATCGCCAGCCTCTGCACGTGCTTCTTCTGAGTCCAACACGTCGTACGGACGACTCTCTACCTGCTCCACCAAATCCTTCGGTGGGCGTATTCCTTTAAATGGTTTTACTATTGCCATTGTGATTTACTATTTGATGTTTCACATCGAGCCTGCTCACGCTCGGCAATCGGTGCAAGCACCATTGCTCTCGCTTAATCGCAGCCTTGACAATTTACTATTTGACAATTTTACAGATTTGCCTTGATTTTCTCAATCATCTCTGCGTATTCCGCATCAGAGAGATACACTTTGCCTGGATTCATCTGGAACGTGCCGCCGTAGTCGGGACCATCTACATACTTAGGAGCCAGGTGGAAGTGCAGGTGCGACAACTTGTCACTGTATGCACCATAGTTAATCTTTTCAGGGTTGAAGGCCTTTTGCATAGCACGCGTCACTTGCGCCACATCAGCCATAAAGGCGTTGCGGTTCTCATCGCTCAACTCGTTCAGGTCGTTCACGTGGTCTTTGTATGCCACGAGGCAACGTCCACGATAGGTCTGCTCCTTAAAGAGGAAGGCGCGTGAAACACGCAGGGTTGCAAACTCAATCATCAGATTGTGTAGGGTCTCATTGTTCGTGCAATAAAGGCACTGTTTGGGGTCACTTTGCATAATTTTTTTGTTTTAGAGTTAATTTTGTCGCAAAGTTACGCATTTTTTTCAAATTATGTGTATCTTTGCGGTGAATTATTACAATAAATAAGTATTATGGGACTGATATTATCAATTGTTATTGGATGTTTGGCTGGTTTTTGTGCCGGCAAGTTAATGAAAGGTGGAGGCTTTGGCTTCCTGATGAACCTGCTGCTGGGTCTGTTTGGCGGACTGCTGGGCGGCTGGATTTTTGGTCTGCTGGGCATTGAGTGGGGCGGTCTCTTAGGACAATTGGGAACAGCCATTATCGGTGCGGTGGTCATTCTCTGGGTGGCTAATCTGCTGAAGAAATAACTAGACAACACAAAAACATATTAAGACTTATGACTAGGAAAAGGCTGATGCTGACAACGGCCTTACTACTGCTAACTCTTCTTGTCAAGGCTCAAACGGTGGTTAGCGGTAAGGTGATTGACCTCAATGGTCAGCCTTTGGCGCATGTCAGCGTAATGATTGACGGTACGGAGGTACACACGGTAACTAACGAAGACGGACTATTCACGTTGAAGACACACCAGCAGCCTCGTCGCCTCCGATTGAGCCACATTGGTTACAAGACACGCTATGTTGCTCTGGAACAAGGGGCTATGGAGCAACTTAGAATCCGTATGCAGAACAACACCATTGAACTGGAAGAAGTCTTGGTGTCTGCTGACGACCCGCTTTCCATCCTGAGGGCGGCGATGGCTCGTATTGAGAAAAACTATCCGCAGGAACCCGAGCTGATGCGCTGTTTCTATCGCGAGACGGCCCGTCGTGGCTCACGCTTTATCTCAGTGGCTGAGGCGGTGACGGAGATGTATAAGTCGGACTATTATTATGGTCCGGATCGCGACGCAGTAGCCATTCTGAAAGGCAGGCGACTGATGAGCATGAAGGCACGCGACACGCTGGGCGTGAAGGTGCAGGGCGGACCCATGCTGCCCCTGATGGTCGATTTGGCGAAGAACCGCGAATATATTCTGAACGAAGAGAACATAGCCCATTACAAGCTGAGCATGGAGGTGCCGGTGAAGATAGCCGATCGTGCGCAGTATGTCATCAACATGGAGCCTCAGGGCGTACTGCTCTATCCCATTATGAAGGGACGTGTGTTCATTGACCAGCAGTCGCTGACGTTCACACGTGCCGAACTGGAATTAGACATGCGCGACTGGCGTACAGCTGCTAATTATATGTTGGTTCACAAGCCCTTCGGACTGCGCTTCCGTCCCCGAGAGTTGACTATGACCGTTGTCTATAACACTGACTCACAGGGCATTGCCCACATGAGCTATGTGCGCAATGAGATGCGCTTCAACTGCGATTGGAAACGCAGGCTGTTTGCATCGCCCTTCACTACCGTTTGCGAAATGGTGGTGACCGACCTCCAGCAGAAGGGCGATAGTGCTAAACGACCCCGTGGGCGCTCCTCTTTCGGACTGCGTGACCGTTTTTACGACAAGGTAGAGTATTTCGACGACCCCGATTTCTGGGCAGACTATAACATCATTGAGCCTACGGAGAGTCTGGAGAATGCCATTGACAAACTTAAGAAAAAGGTGAGGAACAACTGATGAAGAAGTGGGTGTTGACTATCGTTTTCGGGCTGTTGGCTGTTAGCGTCCATGCTCAGCCCAAGGGTGTTGTGCTGGATACGCTGAAAGTGCTGCATATCGACTTCCAGGGCCAGACGCAACAAGGCATCATTATCTGCAACAAGATCATTGCTAACGACTTGCAGGAAATCTTTGCCGAGCTGTATCGCCAGCGTTATCCCATAGAGCGCATCCGTCCTATCTCTGAGTACGACAACGACGACGAGCGCTCCATGCAGGCCAACAACACCTCGTGCTATTGCTATCGTCCTATTGAGGGCAGCAACAAGCTCTCGAACCATGCGCTGGGCTTGGCTATTGACATCAACCCGCTCTACAACCCCTGCGTCAAAAGAAAGAAGGACGGTACCTTGCTCATCCAGCCCTCTACTGCACGTCCATACGTCAATCGAAGCAAGTCGTTCAAGTATAAGATTACCAAGCGCGACCTCTGCTATCGCCTCTTCACCCAGCACGGCTTCCAGTGGGGAGGTTCGTGGCACTCGCTCAAGGACTACCAGCATTTCGAGAAATTACTTTAATAGCCATAATTTTTAATAATAAGTTAGTTAGACATTTGTTAATAATTTTATTAATTCTCTCGTCATCCTTCAACTCCGCTGTCAAGATGCCTGTTAAGAGAAAAACTTGCTACCATTAATGCGCGCAATTTCTAGATTTAAATCTCGCAATTTTTATCCTTAAA
>CACXTX010000059.1 GCA_902770635.1 uncultured Prevotellaceae bacterium
GACTTTCAAAGAACTCTTTCTTTTTTGTTATTGCTAACAGGTCTCCCTGAAAGCGGATGCAAAGGTACGACTATTTTTCGAACTACCAAAACTTTTCCAAGAAAATTTTCAGTTTTCAGCAAAAAAAATTCGAGACTTGACAAATATCAAGCCTCGAAATGGGGTTACACCTTATTATATATAAAGGGAGATTACTTGCTTTCCTCAGGAGCCTGGCCAATGAGGTCCATGAACTCGTCGAGTTTCGGAGTGATGATAATCTGGGTGCGACGGTTGCGCATCTTACCCACCTCGCTGGTGTTGGGCTGGAGAGGATTGTACTCACCACGACCACCGGCAGTGAGGCGCTTAGGATCTACGCCATAGTCGTTCTGTAAAGCCTGAACAACGCTGCTGGCACGCAGACAAGAGAGGTCCCAGTTGTTACGGATGTTCTCGCGAGAGATGGGCACGTTGTCGGTGTTACCCTCAACGAGTACGTCATAGTCCTTGTAGTCCTTGATGATCTTGGCAATCTTTGACAAGGTCTCTGCAGCACGATTGTTAATCTTATAGGTACCGCTCTCATACAGCATATTGTCAGCCAATGAGATGTAGACAACGCCCTTCAGTACCTGCACGTCAACCTCCTTCAGTTCCTCCTTAGAGAGTGAGCGGGTCAGGTTGTTGGTCAGCACCATGTTGAGTGAGTCGCTCTTAGACTTCACCTCTACCAGATGGCGGATGTACTGGTTAGACTCGTTAATCTGGTCAACCAGTTTCTCAATACTGATATTATTCTGATTAGCGTTGGTCAAGCTCTTGTCGAGCGACTTCTGCAAAGTGGCGTTAGTGCTCTGCATAGCGCTCAACTGCTCCTGCAGACTGGACACACGAGTATTAGCAGCAGCCAACTGCTCTTTGGCATCCTGATAACTTGCCTGTAAGGCCTTATTATCTTCCTGGCATGCTTGGTAGAGTTCTTTCTTCACTCCACAACTGGTCAGCAGTAAACCTGCTACCAGAGAAATCATAAATACTGTTTTTTTCATCTTTTCTTTTCTTAAATTATAATGCAATTTCGTCAGTTTGACGGTGCAAAGTTAATCATTAGACGCACATTTCGGTCGAAAGTTGCATCTATTTAGATATTTTTAAGTAACTTTGCGACCAAAATTAGAATTTAATCAAGAAAAGTAAGGATATGATACTCTTTTTCAAGACTCCACAACAGAGCATTATCGCTACACAAGTGGACCATCAACTCAACCAGAATGAAGTAAAGGAACTGTGTTGGCTTTACGGCGAAGCCGAACTGCTGGGCGACGAGACGCTGAAAGGCTATTTCGTAGGTCCACGCCGCGAAATGGTGACCCCTTGGTCAACCAATGCCGTTGAGATTACTCAGAACATGGGTCTTAGCGGCATTTTGCGTATAGAAGAATACTGGACCGTTGACAGCAAGGATGCAGAGCACGACGAGATGCTGCAGCGCATGTACGACGGACTGAATCAGGACATTTTCACTATTAACATCAAGCCGGAGCCCATTAAGTATGTGGATAATCTGGAAGAGTATAACGAAAAGGAAGGTCTGGCACTGAGTCCAGAAGAGATAGATTATCTTCACGGATTGGAGAAACAGAACGGCCGTCCGTTGACCGATTCAGAAATCTTTGGTTTTGCACAGATTAACTCTGAGCACTGCCGTCACAAAATCTTCGGTGGAACCTTTATCATCGACGGCAAGGAGATGGAGTCTAGTCTCTTTGCGATGATCAAGAAGACTACGCAGGAGAACCCCAACAAGATTCTCTCTGCCTATAAAGATAATGTGGCTTTCGCACAGGGCCCCGTCGTTGAGCAGTTTGCTCCTAAGGATCAGAGTACCAGCGACTACTTCCAGGTAAAGGATATTGAGAGTGTCATCTCGTTGAAGGCTGAGACCCACAACTTCCCCACCACCGTAGAGCCCTTCAACGGTGCCGCTACTGGTACTGGTGGTGAGATTCGCGACCGTATGGGCGGTGGCGTAGGTTCATGGCCTATTGCTGGTACGGCGGTGTATATGACAGCGTATCCTCGTCTTGACGACTCGGAAATGAGAAATGGAGAGGCTCGCGATTGGGAGGATATCCTGCCTGCTCGTAAATGGCTGTATCAGACCCCTCAGCAGATACTAACAAAAGCCTCTAACGGTGCCTCTGACTTCGGCAATAAGTTCGGACAACCACTGATTTGCGGTTCTGTGCTCACCTTTGAGCATCAGGAGCCCAATGATACTAAGTACGCTTATGACAAGGTGATTATGCTGGCTGGTGGTGTTGGCTACGGCACCAAGCGCGACTGTCTGAAGAAGGAGCCCCAGAAGGGTAATAAGGTCGTTGTGGTTGGTGGTGACAACTACCGCATCGGTCTTGGTGGTGGTTCTGTGTCATCAGTTGATACAGGTCGTTACAGCAATGGTATCGAGTTGAATGCTGTTCAGCGTGCCAACCCAGAGATGCAGAAGCGTGCCTATAACCTGGTGCGTGCACTTTGTGAGGAGGATGTAAACCCTGTTGTTTCTATACACGACCACGGATCTGCCGGTCACTTGAACTGCCTCTCTGAGCTCGTTGAGGAGTGTGGTGGTGAGATCGACATGACCAAGCTGCCTATCGGCGACAAGACACTGAGCTCTAAGGAAATCATTGCCAACGAGAGTCAGGAGCGTATGGGTCTGCTCATCGACGAGAAGCACATTGAACATGTACGTAAGATTGCCGAACGTGAGCGTGCTCCGCTGTATGTGGTTGGTGAGACTACCGGTGATGCCCACTTCTCGTTCAAGCAGGGCGACGGTGTGAAGCCCTTCGACCTGGATGTGGCTCAAATGTTCGGTCACTCACCCAAGACCATCATGAAAGATAACACTGTAGAGTGCCACTATGCCGACGTGACTTACAGTCAGGATAAGGTTAACGAATACCTCGAGCGTGTTCTCCAGTTGGAGGCCGTAGCTTGTAAGGACTGGTTGACCAACAAGGTGGACCGTTCCGTAACCGGTAAGATAGCCCGTCAGCAGTGTCAGGGTGAGATCCAGTTGCCATTGAGCGACTGTGGTGTCGTAGCCCTCGACTATCGTGGTGTGAAGGGTATTGCTACAGCTCTTGGTCATGCCCCACAGGCTGGTCTGGCCAATCCTGCCGCAGGTTCTGTTCTGTCTGTTGCCGAGGCTCTGACCAATATCGTCTGGGCGCCACTCGCCGAGGGCATGGACTCGCTTTCGTTGAGTGCCAACTGGATGTGGCCTTGTCGCTCTCAGGAGGGCGAGGATGCCCGTCTGTACGAGGGTGTGAAGGCACTGAGCGACTTCTGCTGCGACCTGCATATCAACGTGCCTACGGGTAAGGACTCGCTGTCTTTGAGTCAGCAGTATCCGAATGGCGAGAAGATTATCTCTCCAGGAACCGTCATCGTTTCTGCAGGTGGTGAGGTTTCAGATATCAAGAAAGTGGTAAGCCCTGTATTGGTGAACGATAAGAACGCATCACTCTATCATATCGACTTCTCGTTCGACGAGCAGCGTCTGGGCGGTTCTGCCTTTGCCCAGAGCTTAGGAAAAGTGGGCGACGATGTGCCTACTGTGAAAAACGCCGAGTACTTCGCCGATGCCTTTATGGCTGTTCAGCAAATGATTGAGAAAGGCTGGATTATGGCTGGTCACGATATCTCTGCCGGTGGTCTTATTACTACCCTGCTGGAGATGTGCTTCGCCAATACGAATGGCGGTTTGCATATCAATCTACACGATATCTGCAAGGATGGCGACGTGGTAAAGGCTCTGTTCGCTGAGAACCCAGGTGTGGTTGTTGAAATCAGCGACGAGCACAAGCAGGAGTTCAAGGACTTTATGGAGGAGCAGGGTGTTGGCTTTGCTAAGATTGGTTATCCTGTTGAGGACAGCCGCAGCATCGTGGTGAAGGCTGGCGACAAGGAGTTGACCTTCGATATCGATGCACTCCGTGATACATGGTACAAGACTTCTTACCTGCTCGACTGCAAGCAGAGCTTCAACGGCAAGGCCAAGGAGCGCTTCGAGAACTATAAGAAGCAGCCTATCGAGATGCAGTTCAACAAGGACTTCACAGGTAAACTCGCTCAGTATGGTATCTCTGCCGATCGCCGTCAGCCATCTGGCATCAAGGCTGCGATTATCCGCGAGAAGGGTACCAATGGTGAGCGCGAGATGGCTTACTGTCTGTATTTGGCCGGTTTCGACGTGAAAGACGTCATGATGACCGACCTGATCAGTGGCCGTGAGACCCTCGAGGATATCAACATGATTGTGTTCTGCGGTGGCTTCTCTAACTCCGACGTGCTTGGTTCTGCCAAGGGTTGGGCTGGCGCCTTCCTCTTCAACCCCAAGGCCAAGGAGGCACTTGATAAGTTCTATGCCCGCAAGGACACCCTGTCGCTGGGTATCTGTAACGGTTGTCAGCTGATGGTTGAGCTCGGTCTGACTGGTGCCAAGGGAGCAAAAATGTTGCACAACGATTCGCACAAGTTCGAGAGCGAGTTCATCAGCCTGAGCATTCCTCAGAACAACTCTGTGATGTTCGGAAGCCTGAGCGGCAACAAGCTCGGTCTGTGGGTAGCCCACGGCGAGGGTAAATTCTCACTACCTGAGGCTGAGAGCCAGTACAATATCATTGCCAAGTACAACTATGCAGGCTATCCTGCTAATCCAAACGGTTCTGACTATAATGTGGCAGGTATCTGCTCTCAGGACGGTCGTCACCTCTGCATGATGCCACACCTGGAGCGTGCCGTATTCCCCTGGCAGAACGCCTGGTATCCTGCAGACCGCCGTCAGGATGAGGTAACACCTTGGATTGAGGCCTTCGTCAATGCCCGCAAGTGGGTGGAGGCGCAGAAGTGAAAAGCGGAAAAATTTGCTGCCGCCCAATTATCACCATTGGCCCCATGAGCAACATCTATTTTGAGTCATTCAAGACCTTCTTTAAGATTGGCATATTCACCCTCGGCGGTGGATATGCCATGATTCCGCTTATAGAAGAAGAGGTGGTGAACCGCAAGCAGTGGGTTCGCAAGGAGGAGATGCTTGACCTGATAGCCATCGCCCAAAGTTGTCCGGGTGTGTTTGCCATCAACATCGCCATCTTCATCGGCTATAAATTAAAAAAGGTACGCGGAGCCCTTGCCACTACGCTGGGCACTGCCCTACCCTCGTTTATGATTATCCTTCTCATCGCCATGTTCTTCAAGCAGTTCGAGGACAATGCGGTGGTTGCCGCCATGTTCCGAGGCATCCGTCCTGCTGTGGTGGCACTGATAGCCGTGCCCACCTTCAACCTGGGCAGACGCGCGCAACTGAACAAGTTCACCATCTGGATTCCCATCGTGTCGGCACTGGCCATCTGGGCTTTGGGCGTCTCGCCCATCTGGATTATCATCGTGGCAGGAATAGGCGGATACATCTTTGGGAGGATTGCTTTATGATATTCATCAGTCTATTCTACACGTTCTTCATGATAGGCCTCTTCGGTTTCGGAGGCGGCTATGGTATGCTGTCGTTGATTCAGAACGAGACCGTTGAGCACTGGCACTGGCTGACCTCATCGGAATTCACCGACATCGTAGCCATCTCGCAGATGACACCCGGTCCTATCGGCATCAACTCAGCCACCTATTGCGGCTACACGGCCGTCTTCAAGTGCTACAACAGTCACCTCATGGGCATTCTGGGTTCTGCCACAGCCACCTTCGCCCTGGTGTTGCCCTCGCTGATTTTGATGATTCTCATCAGCAAGATGTTCATGAAGTACATGCACCACCACTCGGTCGAGTCGGTCTTCCGCGGCTTGCGCCCCGCCGTTGTCGGCTTGCTAGCTGCTGCCACGCTGTTGCTGATGACGCCCGACAACTTCTCCACCCCTTCCGCCAACCCCTGGCAGTTCTGCATCAGCTGCTTCCTCTTCCTTGCCGCCTTCGTGGGTGTGAAGTTTGTCAAGGTCAATCCCATCCGCATGATACTCTATTGTGCCGTAGCAGGACTGGTGTTGCTGTATTAAATAGGTTGTAACAATATTTCAAACATCGCCTTTCCTCTCTTTGAGAGGACTCCTGGCCTGGTATTAAGAGAAAAATAGTGCTACCATTAATGCGCGCAATTTCCAGATTTAAATCTCGCAAAACTTCCCTTTAAAGGCCGTTCTCTGCTGCTTATCTTGCAACGGTGCAAAAGTATTAAAAATTCAGATATAACACAAGGCTTTCTCTCTTTTATTTTCGGTTTATTTCAAATATTAAAAATAGAGGTTGAAATTCACCCCATTAAGGCGCAACTGCGCGGCAGTGCGGCACAAAAAAACTGCGCCCCCCAATGTGGGAGCGCAGCCTTTATTGTTTAACTTAAATTTCTCGAAGATTAGAGAGCGAACTTGTAACCAACAGAGAGCATGAATACGCTGTTGTGGCTCTTCTTGTCACGAGCGTCATCCTTGAAGAGCTTGGTCAGACCCCAGTTGTAACGAGCGTCGAATACGAAGTTAGCGTACTCATAAGAAATACCAAGGGGAATTGACAGGTCAACCTTGTTGCAAAATTCCTTCATGTCACGATCTACTGCGATACCACCATTAGAATACTTCTCCTTAGCTCTTACCAGGAAACCAGGCTGAAGACCAACCTTTACAGCGAAGCCCTTGAACAGATAAGCATTGGCCAGGATGGGGATGTTGATATAGTCAACGTTTGACTTAAGATCAGAATCGTCCTTGTCCTTGCAACCCTGCATAGAATAAAGAACACCAGCAGTGATACCGAAAGTCTCAGTGATACCATACTCAGCCTCAACACCAGCAGCAACACCTACCTTAATCTTACCATCATTGTTGGTGATGTTAGCAAGGTTCAGACCAACCATTGGTTTCAGAGTGAACTGACCAACCTCGTTCTGAGCGCTAGCACTCAATGTAGCTACCATCAGGGCAGCAATCATCATAATCTTTTTCATAATTCCTTTCTAATTAGTTAATAAATAAGGTGTTTCCACCCGTTTTGATTATAATTTCGCTGCAAAGATATGTTTTTTTTGAATACGATGCAAGTTTTTTATGAAAATTTTTAATGTGCACGAACACATTCTTAATTTATGTCAACTTTAACCCCTATTTATGCTTAAAATAGTAGTCAATAGCGCGACGGATGTTCTCTTTCATGGCATCAGAGGTAAACGTAGCACCTGTGACACCATCTACTTCGGGCACGGCACCCTTCTTGACTTTGACACCCTCGTACTTGGTCAACATGCCTTTCTTCACCTTTGCCACATATTTGGGACCATCGAGCGTTTTCAGAGGCACTACTTTCACTATTTTGTTCTTCTTGATATACACTTCGACGGGTGTAGGACCGTTATAGCCCTCCACGTCTTGAGCCAGTGTGGTGGTGTTTACAATGTAAGTACCATCCTTTTCCTTCTTCATCACGTCGTCAGCCTGAGCGGTGAGCCCACACATCAACAACAGTGCTATTAATACTTTCTTCATGTTTTTATCCTTATTTTATTAAAATCGGCTGCAAAGGTAAGCAAAATTAGTGAAACAGCATGCAGAATTAAGGTAATTTCGTCATTTTTGGCAATGCTTACCATATAATATATCCTATGCGCACACACGCATAGGATATAGAAAAGGTGTCTTTTCAACAAGTTCGATTAATAGTTGCCCAGGGCACTGATGCTCTGAGGCATCCATACCTCCATCAGTCCCGCACCACGATGGTTCCATGCGTAGTAAGGGATCATAGTGAGGCGGGCAGCCTTCACCAAAGCCTCGCCGCGAGGATTGGTCTCTACCACTTGTCCGTCAACCTCAATAGCCTTCACGCTGAAGTTCACGTCGCGCAAGCCCTTGATGTCACGATCGGCAACACTGAAACGGGGATGACGAGGCATCAGGAAATTGAAGATGCAGAAACCGGTATTGTCAACACCCTCAGCACAATATACCAGCGGTCCACGCTCCACAGCTACGCGTCCGCGATCGTCCTTCACGGCAGCATGAGCCTTGACGGTACGAACGGGCATATCGAAATGAATGGTAACGACATCACCTTTCTTCCACTGACGATTGACAGAGAGATAACCATTGACCAATTGACCATTGACCGATTGACCATTGACCATTATTGTATAGCTGCCTAACACATCGTCGCTGAAGCGATAGAGGTCGCTGGGAACAGGCTGCTTGTCCACCCACTCGGGTATGCGAATCATCATCTCAAAGGTCTTGGCCTTCGTCTTCACCACCTTCATCGTGATGTCACCATCCCAAGGATAGTTGGTCTGCTGTTCCAATACGACGTCCTTGCCACCCACCTGGATGGTAGCCGTGTTGCCTGCAAACAGATTGACATAGAGCTTGTTATCCTTTACGGCATACATATAGCCAGGGAACGAAGGAATGAAGCGACTGAGGTTGGAAGGACAACAGGCACAGCCAAACCAAGGCTGGCGCTCGGTAGTTCCATCGGCATTGAACTTATACTTGCCGTCGGACGAGAGCGGATTGGGGTAGAAGAAACGACCTCCGTCCACACTCATGCCGCTGATGACGCCATTGTACAAGGTGCGCTCCATGCAGTCAATGTATTTGGCGTCGCCATGCAACAGGAACATACGATGGAAGAGGTAAACCATCGAGATGGCTGCACACGTCTCATTATATGAGGTGAGGTTGGGCAGTTCATAGTCGGCACCGAAGGACTCGCCCTCATGACGGGCTCCCACACCGCCTGTGATGTAATACTTCTTGGAAACGATATTGTCGTAGATGGCATCAATAGCCTTCAGGTAATCCTCATCACCCGTCAAGGCAGCCACATCGGCCATTCCGGCATACATATAGCCGGCACGAACGGCGTGTCCCCAAGCCTCTTTCTGGTCAACAACGGGCTTGTCGCTCTGGGAATAGATGTTCTTGACATGTGTCTTGCCACGATAGTCCAACAGGAACTTAGCCTCGTCCAGGTATTTCTGCTCGCCCGTCAGCACGTAGAGACGAGCCAAAGCCATCTCGGCAATCTGATGACCAGGTACCACACAAGCCTGTCCGTCCTTGGCACCTACCTCGCGGACGACACAATCGGCATAGCGTTTGGCAATGTTCAGGAACTTGTCAGAACCCGTAGCCTGATAGTGGGCACAGGCAGCATCCACCATGTGGCCCAGGTTATAGAGCTCATGGCTGGCATGCTCCTCAGCAGCCCAGCGCTTATGGGCAGCCCAGCCGTGGGGATGCTCAGGATTGATGGTACGGGCGGTATAGAGATAGCCATCAGCCTCCTGGGCAGCAGCCACGATGTCGAGCACTGAGTCGATATACTGCTTCAACTTGGCATCGGGATAGGTCTGCAGCACGTAAGAGGCACCCTCGATGGTCTTATACACATCGGTATCGTCAAACGAGAAGCCCATGAACTTAGCCACATCCCACTTAGGGGTGTTCAGTCCTTCGTGTCCAGGATGCTGCAAGGTATAGGCAGCCATCTTGAAGTTCTCGTAACGGTGGGTCTCCTCACACTTTGAGAAAGCCAGGGGAATAGTCACCTCACGGGCAGCACGGATGCGGTCGCCCCAAAACGTGTTAGGCGTCACTTTCACTGCTGTAAAGGGTACTTGAGTAATGGGATAGCCATTCGTACGAGTGGCTTCTTTCTTTGCCTGCATGGTCATCACCAAGGTCAGGCAGCACAGAATTGTTGTCAGTCTTTTCATATTCTTTCAGGTCTATTTTAGATTTTGCCTACAAAGTTAGGACATTTTATCGAAATATCCATACGAAGAATGCGGAAAACATGCAATTAGTTACAAAAAACAAACTATTCCGTCTTTATCATAAATATATAAAAGAATATGAGACGTTTTTTTCTTCCTTTATTGCTGCTCATAGGCATCCTTTCAGCCTCGGCACAACGAGAAGTATATATCTCAACCTCGTTCCATGAGCCTGCTACAGACGGGCTTCGGTTTATCTACAGCTACGACGGTTGGCAGTGGGACTCCATTCCCGGCACATGGCTGAAGCCGGAGGTGGGCAAGCAGAAAGTGATGCGCGACCCCAGCATCATCCGTACTCCCGACGGTGTGTTCCACCTGGTATGGACATCCTCGTGGAACTGGAGCGGGCAGCGTTTCATCAAGGTGATGACAGACACAACTACGGTGAATGTGTGGGCGCCAGAGCTGTTCTGGGACGACGAACGCCAGCAGGCTGTCATCATCTGGGCATCGTGTATTCCAGGGAAATTCCCCGATGGACAGGAAGACCATAAGAACAACCACCGATTGTATTATACCACCACCAAGGACTTCAAGACCTTTGCACCCACGAAGCTGATGATTGACCCTGGCTTCTCGTGCATCGACGCCACGCTGGTGAAGCGAGGCAAGAAAGACTATGTGATGGTGCTGAAGGACAACACCCGTCCTGAGCGCGACATCAAGGTAGCCTACAGCAAGTCGCCCTACGGACCGTGGTCAAAGGCCTCAGAGCCCTTTACCGGCAAGATGATGGAAGGTCCTACGGTACTGAAACTTGACGATGGAACAGTAAATGGTAAATTGTCAAATAGTAAATTGTCAAATAGTAAATCCGGCTGGCTTATTTATTACGACCGCTATCGGCTGAAAGACTTCGGAGCCCACTTCACCAAGGACTTCGTGAAGTTCGAGGACGTATCGAAACAGGTGAAAGTACCTGTGCTGCATAAGCATGGAACCATCTTCAAAGCCCCTGAAAGCATCATTTACGGACTGTTGCACGCCAAAGACCGCATACACTATACAGGGAAAACGCTCAGCAATCCCTATCGACATGATGGTGGACTGAGTCCTGTCGTTGGTGTGCATAACATCCAGATCATGCAGGCAAACCGCGAGCATCCCACCAAAGCAGGGAACGACGGTTGGACGTATAACCACCAACCCATGATGGCCTACTGGAACAACCAGTTCTACGTGCATTACCTCTGTGACCCTAAGGATGAGCATGTGCCCCCTTCGAGAACCATGTTGCAGACCTCCAAGGACGGCTACACATGGACTGACCCTGAGATTCTGTTTCCTGAGGTACAGGTGCCTGAAGGCTTCCAGAAGCCCAATCGTCCTGAGAAGGCCCACAACCTGATAGCCATCATGCACCAGCGTGTGGGATGGTATGTCAGCAAGAGCGGACAGCTCTATGCTATCGGAAACTACGGCGTGGCCTTTGACAAGAAGGATGACCCCAACGACGGTAATGGCATAGGACGTGTGATCCGTGAGGTGAAGAAAGACGGAAGCCTGGGTCCCATCTATTTCATCTATCTCAACGCTTGTTATGCTAGATATACTAAAGAGTCCAGCCAAAAATATATCTTCCCCCACTACACCAAGGCCGACAAGGCCACCCGTAAGGCCTGCGAGGAGATTCTGGCGAACCCCCGCTATCGGATGCAATGGGTGGAAGAGGCTGACCGCAACGACCCGTTAATTCCCCTGCACAAGGAGTACAAGGCTTACTGCGACTATACGCTGCCTGACGGACGCATCGCCTCACTCTGGAAGCACGCGCTGACCAGTATCAGTGACGACGGAGGACTGACGTGGGCACAGCCTGTAGAGCGAGCCAAGGGCTTCGTGAACAGCAATGCCAAGATATGGGGACAACGACTGACGGACGGCACCTATGCCACAGTCTATAACCCCTCTGAATACCGTTGGCCATTGGGTATCTCCCTGTCGAAGGACGGTTTGGAATACACCACGCTCAACCTAGTACAAGGCGAGGTTCCTCCCATGCGTTATGGTGGCAACTACAAGAGTTACGGTCCACAGTATGTAAGAGGCATTCTGGAGGGTAATGGCATTCCTAAAGACAGCGACCTCTGGGTGACCTACTCCATGAACAAGGAAGATATGTGGGTGGCCCACATTCCCGTTCCAGTCCGCACAGAGGCACAAAGCCACGCAGACGGCACGGAATTCAATGTGGACATGCTTTCTGGACTTGTCAACTGGAACATTTATTCGCCCAAGCGGGCAACAGTGACCTTGAGCAACGGTTGGCTGACACTCTCAGACTGCAACCCCTTCGACTATGCCCGTGTAGAGCGCAAGATTCCAGCTGCCAAGGAGTTAGAGGTGGAATTTGACCTGCAAGCCTCTCAAAACAATACAGGCCTGTTGCAGATAGAATTCCTGGACGAACACGGAACGGCCTGCTCACGCATCGAACTGACTGACGAAGGCATCATGCGCTGCAAAGGTGGTGCCCGTTATGGCGGACTGGGGAAATACGAGGCGAACCAGACTTACCACGTGAAGGCAATATTGAGCGTCAGCCGTCGCCTGATTGAGGTCTATGTCAATGGCAAGAAGGCTGGTCAGCGCATGTTCTTTGCCCCCGTTGAACGCATTGAGCGTATCATGTTCCGCACAGGAGAACGTCGCACCTTCCCTGATATCGATACCCCAGCCGACTGGGACGGCACGCTGGACAACGCTGGCGAGGATGTTTCCCTGGCTGTCTATGCCATCAGCAACGTAAAGACCAGCAGTTCAGACATGGACGGAACAGCAGCCATCCTGAAGTATGACAACTACAAGCACTATGTGGACTATTTCAACACGATGGAGGATGAGAACATCGTGCAGGCCATCCCCAATGCAAAGTCGTGGGAGTGGATGACGCAGAATGTGCCTCTCTTCGATTGTCCTAACAAGGATTTTGAAGAAATGTGGTACTTCCGTTGGTGGACACTCAGAAAACACATCAAAACCACCCCTGTAGGCTATGCTATGACAGAGTTCCTCGTAAACAGGAGCTATGCTGACCAATATAACCTCATTGCCTCTGGTGTAGGACATCATATCCACGAAAGCCGTTGGCTACGCAACCCCATGTGGCTCGACCAGATTATGAACACGTGGTATAAGGGCAACGAGGGACAACCGATGAAGAAGATAGCCAACTACTCGTCGTGGATGCCTCACTCACTGTGGGGACGCTATCTGGTGGATGGACGCAAGGAGTGGATCACCTCCATGCTCCCCTCACTGGAATGGGAATACAACCATTGGGAGACGACTCATACACGCGACGGAGGCTACTATTGGCAGGCCGACGTGCAGGACGCTATGGAGGAAACCATCAGTGGTGGACGTAAGAAAAAGTATCTGCGCCCCAGCATCAATGCCTATATGTATGGCAATGCAAAAGCTATTGGCAACATCGCCCAACTGACTGGCGACAAGGACAAAGCCAAGACCTATTTCGACAAGGCCGACAAGCTGAGCGAGTTGGTGCATGCCAAATTGTGGAACGAGCAGCATCAGTTCTTCGAGACCCATCGCATCGACTCGTCTGCCAACGTTCGTGAGGCCATCGGTTTCATGCCTTGGTACACCCACATGGCTAAGGACGACGCAAAATATGGTGTTGCCTGGTTACAGGCTGCCGACCCACAAGGTTTTTCAGCTCCCTACGGACAGACCACTGCAGAGCGTCGCCATCCTCAGTTTCGTACTCATGGTGTAGGAAAATGCGAATGGGACGGTGCTGTCTGGCCCTTTGCCACCAGTCAGACGCTGACAGCTATGGCGAACTACCTCAACGATTACAGCAATCCCGTTATTGGCGACTCGCTGTATTTCGCAGAAATGGAAAAATACATGCAGAGCCAGCACATGCGTGGCAAACCCTATATCGGCGAATACCTGGACGAGACGACAGGCTACTGGCTGAAAGGCGACCAGGAGCGCAGCCGCTATTATAACCACTCGACGTGGAACGACCTGATCATCACAGGTCTTTGCGGATTGCGCCCCCGTAGCGACAACACCCTTGAGGTGAATCCGCTGTTGCCAAAGGACAAGTGGGACTACTTCTGTCTCGACAACATCCTATATCATGGTCACAACATCACCATCCTCTGGGATCAAGACGGAAGCCGCTATCATCAGGGCAAGGGATTGCGCGTGCTGGTTGACGGCAAATGTGTAGGCCAGCGTAAGGAATTAGGGAAAATCATCATCGGAAACGCCCTATGAAGAAAAACCTTCTAGCTATACTTTTCTCACTGGCCTCACTTGTCATACAAGCCCAGGACTATTTTGGAGGAGCCCAGTGGATTGGTGCCATCACCCGCGAACAGGCTCATATTCCTGAGGGGCGCCATTATCAGGGCAGTGTACTGAAAGAGACTAAAGAGTTATGGGCGAAAGCTGACACACTCTCTCGTCGGAGCATTATCCTCCGACGCAGTTTCAAGCCCTGGAAAGCCATTAGGAAGGCGGAGTTACGCATCTGCGGACTGGGATTCTACGAGCTCACCATCAACAATCAGAAGGTAGGCGACTCAGAGTTTGCCCCCTTGTGGAGTGACTACGACAAGAGTATTTTCTATCAACTCTACGATGTCACAGATTATCTGCAACAGGATTATAATGAGATTCGTGTGCTCCTGGGCAACGGATTCTACAACGAACAAGGTGGACGATACCATAAGCTGCGCATCTCCTTTGGTCCCCCAACCCTTCGTTTCTTTCTCTACGTCATCTATGAGGATGGGATGCGCGAACGACTGCTAAGCGACGAGAATTGGGAGTGGAGCCCCTCGCCCATCGTATTCAACAGCATCTATGGAGGCGAGGATTACGACGCCCGTATAGAACCTGTAGAATGGAAACCCGTCGTCATCCAGAAAGCGCCTAAGGGGCTGTTACGCAAGCAGATAGCCGAACCCGTCAAGTTGATAGAGCGCTATCCTGTCAAAAAGACGCTCCGCAAGGATTCCATTCTCGTGTATGACATGGGACAGAACCTGGCAGGATATCCTGAGATTACTGTCAAAGGAAAGCGTGGACAATACTTGAAGATAACCCCAGCAGAGACACTGACCCCTGAAAAGTTCTGTAACCAGAAACAGACGGGACGCCCACACTACTACACCTATGTCCTGAAAGGTGAAGGCAAAGAGACGTGGCATCCCCGCTTCTCCTATTATAGTTTCCGTTATTTGCAGATAGAGGGTGACATTGAGGTATTGAAGGATGTTCAGTCGTGCTTTATCTATAATGCTGCCCAGCGTATAGGCACCTTCGAATGTTCCAATCCACTCATCAACGACACCCACAGACTCATCGACCGTGCCATTCGCAGCAACTGGCAGGCCGTATGGACCGACTGTCCTGCTCGCGAGAAGTTAGGATGGCTGGAGCAAGACTGGCTCAACGGAGAGGCACTGGTCTATAACTATGATGCCAGGAGCATGATGGAACAGACCATGCAGAACATTGTCGATGCCCAGCACGAAGACGGTTCAATGCCTGAGATAGCCCCAGAATACACCATCTTTACCGGTTCGTGGGCCAAGCCCTTCCAGGAATCGCCAGAATGGGGAGGCGCCATCATCGCCCTGCCCATGCTCTATTGGTTGCATTATGGCGACATAAGCCTGGCTCGTGAATACTATGAGCCCATGAAACGCTATATCAACTACCTGGCCACGCAAGACTCTGCCTATATCCTGAAGATGGGATTGGGCGATTGGTATGACTATGGACCAGGACGCGCAGGATTCTCACAGAACACGCCCATGCCCTTGGTATCTACAGCCCATTACTATCAATGGATGTGCTACATGTATGTATTGGCAAAACAGTTGGGACACAAGGACGAAGCCAACAGCTTCAATCAGCGCGCAGAGGACATCCGGCAGGCTTTTAACCGCGAGTTCTATGACGCCAAACGTAAGATTTACGGAACGGGCAGCCAGTGCTCTTTGGCACTTCCCCTTTATCTAAAACTGGTGCCTGAGAAGGATTTTGATGCCGTTTTGCAGAACCTCGTCAAGGACATTCATCAACATGGAGACCGACTGACTACTGGCGATGTAGGCAATCGTTACCTATTCTACACGCTGGCCCAGAACGGACAACGGGAACTGCTCTACAAGATGCTGAACCACTATGATGTTCCAGGCTACGGCTACCAAATCAAGAAAGGACAAACCACGCTGACAGAACAATGGAATCCTGATCACGGAGCTTCCATGAACCACTTTATGATGGCACACATCGAGAACTTGCTCATCCCTGACTTGTTGGGCATTCAGCGTCATGGCGACCTGATAGAGATTGCTCCTCACCCTGTGGGCGACCTGACATGGTGCAAGGGCTCTACGATGAGTGCAAATGGAATGGTCAGCGTATCGTGGAGAATCAAAAAAGACAAGTTTCTGATGGATATCGAGATACCAGAGGGAGGCTTTGCCGATGTCTATATGCCTTTCTCCGACCATGCTGAAAGCGTGCACGGAGGGCACCATCATTTTGAGGAGTCCATCCAACGTTAACTACGTTAAAATATAGAAAAAACCTGTTTTCTTTTGGCATTTCGCTCACTTATTCGTACCTTTGCAGGCTGAATTTAACTTTTTGACGAATTGTAATGAACGAAGAGTTTAAGAAAACATTAAAGTCCTCTGAGACAGAAGACTGGTTAGACCTGCACTTTGTGCGTCCATTCTGCTATTACTGGGCGCTCCTCTTTGCACGCCTTGACATACATCCCAATACGGTAACCATTCTTTCCATGTTTATTGGAGCTGGAAGTGCCATTTTCTTTGGCTGCGCCAGTTTCTACTACAATGGAATGGAAGGTCTGATGTTCAACATCATCGCCATCCTGATGCTCTGCTTGGCAGACATTTTCGACTGCACAGACGGACAATTGGCTCGTATGACGGGTAAGAAGAGTAAGCTGGGACGTATCCTTGACGGTTTGGCTGGTTTCACATGGTTTATTCCCATCTACCACGCCATGATCTATCGATTCTATTTGCACCATGACTTGGAGTTCCAATGGTTGGGTATCGAGGACACCCCAGAGAATGCTCTGATTGTCACAGGAATCGCTTATATTATTGGCGTTATTGCAGGTTTCATGGGTACAGGTGGTCAGCAGCGCTTGGCCGACTATTACATCCAGGTACACCTGTTCTTCCTGAAAGGCGAAAAGGGTTCAGAACTTGACAATTCAAAGCGCCAGCAGGAAATCTACGACCAGATGGATGAAACAACACCTGCCGTAGAGCGTTATTTCCAAAAGACATACATTGACTATACCAAGAAACAGGAGGCTTCTACGCCCCAGTTCCAACGTCTGTTGGATAAATTGCGCAGTAAGTTTGGCAGTCTTGATGCCATTCCTCAGGAGGTTCGTGAAGAGTTCCGTCAGCATTCTCTGCCCGTCATCAAGTGGAACGGTCTGCTGACCTTCAACTTCCGCTCTGCATGGCTTTTCCTGTTCTGTCTGCTGGATGTGCCTGCTCTGTATTTCGTGTGGGAGATTGTAGGCATGGGACTGCTTTATCTCTATGTAAACCATCGTCACGAAGCCTTCTGTCGTAAGATGGCTGATAAGCTATAATGCCTATGAAGTGGACGAAGCAACGCCTGAACAACCTCTTTTTCTTCCTCGGCTGTGCTGCTGTGGTAGTGATGCTGCTGACCTTTGACGTCAGCTTCATTGAGTTGTGGGACCATCTGTGTCATGCAGGCTACTGGCTGATTCCCATCATTGGCATCTGGATTGTGGTGTATGCCCTGAATGCTTTTGCATGGAAAGCAATGATTGAAGGTAATCTGGGTCATAAGGCTCCCCTCAGTTTCTGGCGTATCTATCGCCTTACCATTACAGGCTATGCCCTGAACTATGCCACCCCTGTTGGTGGACTGGGTGGCGAACCCTATCGCATCATGGAGCTCTCGAAGGATATCGACAAGCAGCATGCTACATCAAGTGTCATCCTCTATGCCATGATGCACTTCTTTGCCCACTTCTGGTTCTGGTTCATCAGCATTTTCATCTATCTGGTCTTAGCTGCTGTTGGCGACCTGCCTATCACACCTGTCATAGGAGCCATGCTGGGCATCATCGTCGTATTCTGCCTGTTCTTCTTCTACCTCATCTCACGAGGCTATAAGAACGGACTGGTGAAATATGTGTTGGGCGTTATCAGTCGTATTCCTGGCTTAAAACGCTGGACACTCCGCTTCTGGGCACGCCACTCGGAGGCTATCGAGAACATCGACAAGCAGATAGCCGCCCTCTATGGACAAGACACACGCGCCTTCTATCGCAGTCTGGTATTGGAATATTTCTCACGTGTCGTCCAAAGTTCAGAAGTCATGTTCATGCTGTTGCTCTTCGGCATTGACAACGGAGGCGGATTAGACGGGCTGACCATTACTTTTTTGCACAGCATCCTCATTGTGTCGTTCACCACGTTGTTTGCCAACCTCATTGGTTTCCTGCCTATGCAGTTAGGCGTTCAGGAAGGAGGCTTTGTGCTCTCAATTGCAGCCCTCGGACTCTCTGCGGCCCTGGGCATCTTCGTTAGTATAATCTGCCGTGTGCGTGAGATTATCTGGATTGTGATTGGAATGCTCCTGATGAAAATAGACAAGCAAGAATAAATATCGAATATAATAACAAATAAATAGGAAAGAATATGAATTTTCTAGACAGAAACGAATTTAACTTTGAGCCCAGCCAGAAAGTGGTGGAGGCTATCAAGAATTTCGACCCAAAGACACTGTGTTTCTACACCCGCATTTACGATCAGGGTAAGAAGAGCGTCATCAGCGTCAAGCTAAGTGAAATTTATAACGTGCCCGAGGAGCAGGTGCTGCTGACTTATGGTGGTGAGGATATGCTGAAAAACGCCATCCACTATTTCCTGATGTTGGACGACAACAAGAAGATCCTGATTCCTGAGTTCTCTTGGTGGTATTACAATCGCGTAGCCTCTGAATGTGGTGGTACGTTTGAGATGTATCCTTTGCACGAAAAGGAGGACACCTTCGCCTATGATGTTGACGAGGTCATTGAATATACCAACCGCGTACATCCCCGTATGTTGCTGCTGGCTTCACCCAACAATCCCACAGGCAACGGACTGACTCCTGAGGAGATAGGTCGTATCATGGAGAACATTCCTTCTGACACGATGGTACTCATCGACGAGGCCTATGCCAGCTTCATCAGCACCGACACTGCTTATATCGCCCCCTTGGTTGACAAGTACAACAACCTCATTATCTCTCGCACCCTGTCTAAGTTCTACGGACTCCCAGGCCTGCGTGTAGGTTTCGGTTTCATCGGAAAGGGTCACGACCAGTTCCTGAGCTACACCAACAAGTATCTGGGTTATAACCGCTTCTCAGAGGCTGTGGCTCTGGCTGCCCTCGACAGCGACGAACACTACCGCCGTGTAGCTGATGACATGGAGTGGGGCCGTCAGTTGTATAAGAAGGAGCTGGGTTCGCTGCCTGGTTTCAAGGTGTACAAGTCGGTGGCTAACTTCATACTGATTAAGTATCCTTTGGAGATTAAGGACGCCTTGATGGAAGCCCTGAAGGTTCAGGACTACAAGATCAAGTTCATGACCGACAAGGGTCTGGAGTCTTGTCTGCGCATCACGCTGGGTCGCAAGGAGCAGACTCAGACCGTTGTGGATACCATTCTGAAGGTATTAAATGAGAAATGAGGAATGAGAAATGAGAAATGGAAATGAATAAATGAAAAATGCAATGATAGGAGTCATTCTTGCAGCCGGAATGGCCAAGCGCCTGCGCCCCTTGACAGACACCAAGCCCAAATGTCTGTTGGAAGTAGGTGGAAAGACGCTGTTGGAGCGCACCGTGCGTGCCATGCAACAGGCTGGCATCAAGGAGTTTGTGGTGGTGACAGGATATCGTGGAAACATGATTCGTAGTTTTCTAGAAAATCTAGTCAATCTAGAGAATCTAGAAAAGCCTAGCTTCACCTTCCTCCACAATACTGATTACGAGCACAACAACAACATCTACTCGCTGTGGATGGCTGGCGAGGTGGTTCGTGGCAAGGACTTCCTGCTGATGGACAGCGATATCCTCTGCGACCCTGCCGCTGTAGTAGCCATCGCCCAGCAAGAGGAAACAGCGTTAGCGTTGAACCGTCATGAGTGTGGCGAGGAGGAAATCAAGGTCATCGTGGATGCCGACAACCACATCACGGAAATCAACAAGACGTGCAATCCCAAGGATGCCATTGGCGAGTCGGTGGGTATCGAGAAAATGACTGCCGAATACAGCACCGCCCTCTATCAGGAACTCGACCAGATGATTGTCAAGGAAGGACTCATCGACGTGTTCTACGAGCGTTGCTTCGAGCGACTGATTCCACAGGGGCATACCTTCAAGGTGGTCGATACGACCCACTATTTCTCATACGAATTGGACACGCCACAGGATTTCCAGCGTGCCCAAGAACTTATTCCTGCTGAGTTGCTTTAACCCAGCAGGAATATTTTTTTACCAGATTGCTACGCGCTTGGCAGGTTCCAGATAGAGGGTACCGCTCTTGATGTCATAGGCATCGTACCACGCATTGATGTTACGCACTACGCCATTGGTGCGCTCACGCTCCTGAGAGTGTATGTCATCGTAATAATAAATTATTGCACGCGCAAGGCTGTAGCGGCTACTCCATGTGATAGCCCATCCCTGGAAGTAGCGCTTGGTGAGCTGCTTGACTTCCTCCGGATTTGCATCGGGATACTTGCCCAGCAGCAGGTCGAGACCTAAGCAGCAGCCGCCTATGTCAGCGATATTCTCACCTAAGGTGTTAGCACCATTATCATAGAGCGTCTTGCTGGCCCAAGGCATCATCAGCAATTCATTGTAGTTTTCAACGAGCTGCTTGCTGTACGTATTGAACTTGATGGTATCTGCTGGTGTCCACCAGTTTTTGTATGCACCATTTTTGTCGTACAAACGACCACCATTGTCGAAGCCGTGAGTCAGCTCGTGACCGATGGTCGAGCCTAAGACAGCCAGTCTCAGCGCATCCTCGTCACCATCCTGGATATAAGGAGCCAACAGGTTGGAAGGATTGATAAATACCGCATTCGTTGCCCGGTCATAGTAAGCGTTGTCATCCAAGCAGTTAACACCAAAGTCAAATGTGGACAGCAACATGATAACTTCCCTACGGGTGCGACCAATCATCCATTTATAGCTGTCTAAGCGAGCCTGTCGCAGCTGGCGTACCAACGATATGATGCCCTCGTTCTTCAGCTTAGGTGTAGCCACATCGGGCGTGGCGTCAGGCTCTGTAGCTACAAAGAACTCCATGTTCTTCAGTTTGTCTAACGCATTGGCGCGTGTCTCTGACGAGAGCCACGTGTTGTTTTCCAGTCGCTTTTGGAAAGCGGCACGGAAATTCTCACAATAGGCTGCATACTGGCTCTTCATGCTGGCCGTGATAAACTTTTTGTTGAAATCTCTTACCACATAGAGACTACCATATAAGAACTTGATGTTTGACATCAGTGTTGACCTGGTGAGATCTAGTTTCACCTGTTTGCCTGATGCCGTCGGGTAAGTCACATTGTTATATGCAGTCAGCAAGTCATCAGATATCAGCAGACCATCATACATATACACGCAGGCCTCTATCTCCTTCTTGACAGCCTCTACGGTAGTAAAAGTTTTGGCCACCGACTCGAAGGCGGTTTTCGCCTCTTTCTCCCAGACAAGCTCATCGGCAGAAAGGCCCAGACCCAGGCCCTTGACGAATGCTGTCAGATTGGCATCAGCCTGCCCGGCAGCCCTGCGGATGGGCTGTCCGCCACGATAGGCGCGGCGTTTCTCTAATTCCTGTTTACCAAGTTGCGACAAAGCCATATCGTCATAATAGAAGGGTCTGCCTTCATCCATCACCCAGGCAGCCTGGCCAGTCACGACTTTCACCACAGGCGAAAACAGTGAGTTATAGCCTGCTACGGTGGCACGTCCCCATGCCTCCATAGCCTGTTCCATCGTGGTAGCATTCTGCCACAGCTCGTCGACGCGCGGCTTCAGCATTTCCTGTGCTTTCTGCCAGGGAGTAGAGCCATCTTCTGAGGCAGCATTGCACACATCCCTCAGTATTTTCACATCAGCATCGGTGGTCGACGACAACATTTCTGATACGCGGTCACTCTGAAGATCACTTGCATAGGTAAGCATTCCACCAGGGTAGATGTTTTTGGGATTCCACCAGAAATTGTGCAGCATGTGCATGTAGAAGTCGTCGCCCAGCGTACAGCTGTCGGTCTGCCATTGGTTGAACTTATCCCAGAATGCAGTCTGGGCTGCAGTCTCACCAGCAGGACGGGTGGGTGAACCAGGGTTGTCGATGTTGTCCGTACATGAGGTCAACAAGGCTGCAGGGATCAGGATGGCAGCCATCATCCATTGTTTCATTTTTCTCATAGTTTGCTTGGTATAATATTATTTTGGAGACAAAGATACGAATAATTGAGCGAAAATCCAAATTTTCGTGCTAAAAAGATGACAAGGCGACTGGGCAAACGTCTTTTTAGAAACGACAAACACTAATAAAAACGATATGATTACACCAAGATTCAAAACCCCTTTAAGCGGTATCATTCCACCGCTAGTAACCCCGTTGAAGAACAATGAGACACTGGACGTAGAGAGCCTAGAGCGTCTCATCGAGCACCTGATAGCAGGTGGTGTACACGGACTCTTTGTGCTAGGCACTACAGGCGAAGAGCAGAGTCTTTCCTACGATGTTCGCAAACAGATGATCAAGGAGTCGTGCCGCATCAATCGTGGACGCCTGCCCCTTTTGGCGTGCATCACGGATACCAGTATCGAGGAGAGCATCAAGCTCGCTAAGAAGGCTGCCGACTACGGTGCCGATGGCGTGGTCAGTGCCCCACCCTACTATTTCGCTACAGGGCAGCCCGAGCTGGCTCAGTTCTACGAGGAGCTGGTGCCCCAGTTGCCCTTGCCCGTTTTCCTTTACAATATGCCAAGTCACGTGAAGGTGAGCTTTGCACCAGACACGGTAAAGCGTCTGGCAGAGATGGAACAGGTGGTAGGTTTCAAGGATTCCAGTGCCAATGCCGTTTATTTCCAGAGCGTGATGTACAAGGTACAGCAACGCAAGGATTTTGCCATGCTCGTGGGTCCTGAGGAGATTACAGGCGAGTGCGTGCTGCTGGGTGGTCACGGAGGTATCAACGGAGGTGCCAACATGTTCCCTGAGCTCTATGTAGGCATGTACAATGCTGCCAAGAATCGCGACATCGAGACAGTGCTCAAATTGCAACAGTTCATCATGCAGATCAGCACCAGCATCTACACCGTAGGCAAACACGGCTCCAGCTATCTGAAAGGACTGAAGTGTGCGCTTTCCATGCTGGGCATCATCAACGACGACTTTGTTGCCTCTCCGTTCTATAAGTTCGAGGCTCCCGAGCGTCTGAAAATCCAGAAGGCGCTGGAAGCCCTTCCGCTCAAAGACGGTAAGCTTCAATTATGAATTATGCATTATGAATTATGCATCTGATTGACTTTATCATCTTCATCGTCTTCACGCTGGGCGTGGTCGTCTTCGGCTGCTCATTCTTCAAGAAGGGGTCGAGTGCCGATGAGTTCACCTCGGCAGGTCACTCCATACCTGGCTGGGTGGTGGGCATGTCCATCTTCGCCACCTACGTCAGCAGCATCTCCTATATCGGTTATCCGGGCAAGGCGTTTGCTGCCGACTGGAATGCCTTTGTGTTCTCGCTGTCGATACCCATTGCGAGCTATTTTGCAGCCAAGTATTTCGTGCCGTTCTATCGCCATAGCGGAAGCGTTTCCGCCTATACCTTCTTGGAAGAAAAGTTCGGAGCATGGGCACGTCTGTATGCCTCGGCCTGCTACCTGCTGACACAGATTGCACGCATGGGTTCCATCCTCTACTTGTTGGCGGTTCCCATGTACATCCTCATGGGGTGGAACATGCACACCGTCATCATCCTGACCTCCATCGGCATCATCATCTATTCCATGATGGGAGGCTTGAAGGCAGTTATCTGGGCAGATGCCATACAGGGTATTATATTAATAGGTGGCGCCCTGTTGTGCTTGGGCATCCTGATGTTCTCCATGCCAGAGGGACCTATGCAGACCTTCGAACTGGCAGCTAACTCACCGATGGGCAATAAATTCTCGCTGGGTGCGTTTACCAGTGACCTCACCACCTCGACGTTCTGGGTATGCCTCATCTACGGTATTTTCATCAATCTGCAGAACTACGGCATCGACCAGAACTATGTACAGCGATACCATGCAGCTAAGACGGACAAGGCGGCTAAATTCTCAGCCCTCTTCGGAGGCTATCTGTTCATTCCCGTCTCGGCACTCTTCTTCCTCATCGGAAGTGCGTTGTATAGTTACTATGAGGCTGGTGTGGCTCCTCTGCCTGCTGAGATACAGGCCAAGCCCGACTATGTATTCCCCTACTTCATCGTCAACGGACTGCCTGTTGGCTTGCGCGGACTGCTCATAGCCTCTATCTTCGCCGCTGGCATGAGCACCGTCTCTACGTCTGTGACCTCTGCCGCCACGATTATCCTGACGGACTATGTGCGCCCGTTCTTCCTTAAGGCACGCAACGTAGCTGACCACCTGCGCCACCACGACCCTGCCGATCATCATCAGCATCAGAAACTGGAACTGGCCATTGTGCGACTTTCCAGCTTCGGAGTAGGACTCCTGGGTGCTTGCGTAGCCATCGCCATGCTGAGTGTCGAGAGCATTATCGACGCCTGGTGGACACTCTCCAGCATCTTCTCAGGTGGTATGCTGGGATTGTTCCTTTTGGGTTGCATCCCTCAGAAAATCAGTCGCTTCGCCGCCTTCCTAGGGTGTGTTTGCGGCATCTTCATCATCGGATGGATTTCGCTGGCTGAACTATGGCATCTTCCTGGCATCCATCTGCATCCCTATCTCGCCATCGTCCTGGGCACCACCACGATATTCCTCGTGGGTTTCCTGCTGACGTTGCTGATAAAGGGAAAGAAATAAATTAAATACACAATAACATTTATCAACTATGACTATGAAACATTTCAGAACATTTTGGCTACTGCTGACCTTGATGATGGTGGGCAGTTTCACGCTGACCTCGTGTGTGGACAATCAGGACAACCCCAGTGGTGGAGGCGGTAGTGGCGACAAAGACAAGAAGTATGTGGAACGCCTGTACCCCGTTGTTGACCCGCAACAAAAAACTTTAGGAACGGTGCTGTTGCGCTTCTACGAAGACATGCCCAACGTGGCCTATATCAACGTAAGCCGCTTCCAGGAGATGATGTATCCTGGCACCACCATTCAGGTGGCAAACTATGGCGATGGCAAGTATGTGCTGACCAATCCGTTTGGTACGGCTAAGGTGGACACCGAGAAAGACCTCTTCATGAGCAACGACTACGAGGCGTTTACCAACATGATGGGAATGGTGCAGCCAGGAATGCCTAACACCACCTACACGTCTATTTCCCCTTCGCAACCATTGCTGACCTCTACGTGGACGGCTATATGCACATGGCTGCCTTCAACGGACAGACGGTGATGACGGCTCCCAATGGTGCCTACTCTCTGGATGCAGGCTATCCTGAATTCTTCATTACACCCATTCTCCAAGAGAAGCGTACATCCGACATGGTTGATTTCAGCTACAAGAACCTGTGCTTTACGCTCACCAATTTCTTCGGCTATCCCGGGCGCACGCTGTTGGAGAAGAGTATGAAGGAGAAGGGGTTGGACCAGGCTCTGAAGGACTACGGAAAGGCAGGCGAGATGACACGCGAACTGTTGCTGTCAACAGATATGTTCAACTACATCTCTGGTACAGGCGCACTGAGTTATCTGCTCGACGATGGAGGACACACCTATACGGACGTAACAGTAATCAGCGATATGAAAGGAAATCCTTCCTTTGTGGAAAATCTGAAATCCATCAGAACTACCCTGTTAACGGAATTCCTGGGGTATTGTCCAGAATATCAACCCATTAAAGACAGACGGGATGCGGTAAGAGAAATAAGAAATCAACTGAGTACCAAGCGCGAAGAGAAGTTTGGCAAGGACGTACACTATGTAAAAGTAGGCAATACGGTCTATTGCCAGTTCAACAGCTTCATGTGCGACGATTCCGGATGGCGCAAGTTCTACAAGGGCGAAGGCCCCAAACCCACCATTGAAGAGTATCCCAACGACTGGCTGGTCATCATCATCGATGCGTTGGATAAGGCAGAGAAAGACCCTGAGGTTAAAAACTTCATTGTCGATATATCGAC
>CACXTX010000060.1 GCA_902770635.1 uncultured Prevotellaceae bacterium
GATAGTTTAGGAATCGCTATTTTCAAAATTCTCCGAGTTTTGGACGAGATTTGGGTCTGATTTTGGGTAACGGAGAAATAGAAAATCCGCGTAACTTATTGATAATCAACTAGTTACGCGGATTTGTCAGCGGAGAGAGAGGGATTCGAACCCCCGGTACCTCTCGGTACGGTAGTTTTCAAGACTACTGTAATCGACCACTCTACCATCTCTCCAGTGCCCTCATTGTCTTGAAAAGCGGTGCAAAGGTAGCACTTTTGAATGAATTAACCAAATTTTTGGGCAACTTTTTGCATAACAAATCTATTTTTAGTAATTTTGCAGCATGATATATCCCAAGAATTACGAATCGAAGATAGGTTTTGACGAGATATGCCGCCTGCTGAAGGGGCACTGCCTAAGCACATTGGGCAAGGAAAAGGTTGACGAAATGACCTTCTCGGACGATGCAGCGGAGGTGAACGAGTGGCTGAACCAGATACGCGAGTTCCGCCGCCTGATGCAGGCTACGGAGCAGATGCCCATGAACTACTTCTTTGACGTCCGCGAATCGGTGGCACGCATCCGACTGGAGAACACGCATCTGGAAGAGGACGAGCTTTTCGACCTGCGCCGCTCTCTGGAAACCATTGGAGTCATCGTGAACTTCTTAAACAAGAACAACGGCGACGATGAGTTTCCTGAATATACCTACCCTTCCCTGCGTAGTCTGGCTAAGGATGTACAGACCTTTCCTGCACTGATTCGACGCATAGACTCCATTCTGGACAAGTTCGGAAAAATCAAGGACTCTGCCACCATGACCCTGGCGGGAATCCGCCACGACATGGAGCAAACGGCAGGTTCCATCTCTCGCACACTCTATACCATTCTACACGCTGCCCAACGCGACGGTCTGGTGGACAAGGACACAGCCCCCACCCTGCGTGACGGACGACTGATGATTCCCGTAGCACCAGGACTGAAGCGCAAGATAAAGGGTATCGTACACGACGAATCGGCAACGGGAAAGACGGTGTTCATAGAACCGGCTGAGGTGGTGGAGGCCAACAACAAGGTGCGTGAACTGGAGGCTGCCGAACGCCGCGAGATAGTGCGCATCCTGACTGTATTCAGCGACGAGTTGCGCCCTCATGTACAGGAGGTGCTGGACTCTTACCAGTTTCTGGCTACCATCGACCTGATACACGCCAAGGCCGAGATGGCAGAGCAGATGAATGCCTACGAGCCCGAGGTGAAGGCAGAGCCACACATCGACTGGATAAGGGCGATTCACCCGCTGCTACAGCGTTCGCTGGAGAAGCAAGACAAGAAAGCCGTTCCACTGGATATTCGTCTGGAAAACGAAACGGAAGCACGGAACAACGGAACAACGGAAACACGCAACAACAAAGCAATCGGAAGACTGCTGATCATCAGTGGTCCGAACGCAGGTGGTAAGTCGGTGTGTCTGAAAACGGTAGGATTGTTGCAGTACATGCTGCAATGTGGACTGAGCATCCCCATTGGTGACCGTTCAACGGTGGGTGTGTTCAGCAACATCATGATAGACATCGGCGACGAGCAGTCGATAGCCGACGACCTGAGTACGTATTCGAGCCACCTGTTGAACATGAAAAACATGATGAAACAGGCTAATGCGCGTACCTTATTATTAATTGACGAGTTTGGAGGCGGCACGGAACCCACCATCGGAGGTGCCATTGCCGAAGCTGTGCTGAACCAGTTCTGGAAGAAACAGGCCTTTGGTGTGATTACTACCCACTACCAGAACCTGAAGCACTTTGCCGAAGGCCATGAGGGTGTGGTGAACGGTGCCATGCTGTACGATCGACACCAGATGCAGGCACTGTTCCAACTGAGCATCGGACAGCCTGGCTCGAGTTTTGCCATTGAGATAGCCCGCAAGACGGGCATCCCTGAGGAGGTCATCAGCGAAGCTTCTGAGATTGTAGGCTCTGACTATATCCAAAGCGATAAATACCTGCAAGACATTGTGCGCGACAAGCGCTACTGGGAAGGCAAGCGCCAAACCATCCACCAGCATGAAAAGAGGCTAGAAGTAAGAGGTGAGAGGCTAGATGCCAGCATCGAAGAGATAGAGCGCGAGCGTAAAGCTATCCTAAACCGTGCCAAGCAACAGGCGGAAGAACTGCTGAAGGAGGCTAACCGAAAGATAGAGAATGCCATCCGGGAGATTAAGGAGGCACAGGCCGAGAAGGAACAGACGCGGCTGATTCGCGAGGAGCTGCAGGAGTTCCGTGAGCAAGTGCAGAACGATGACACTCGCGGACTAATGAGCGAAGAAGACTTTGCCAAGAAACTTCGCCAGATGGAAGAGCGAAAGGCGCGTAAGGCACAGCGCAAGGAGAAAAAGGGCGAGGAGCAAAGGATAGCCAGTGAAAAACTGGCAGCAAGAGCCAAAGAGAACCTGCACCCAGAGAACCGTCCGCTTGCAAAGGGCGACACCGTTCGCATCAAGGGAACAAGCAGCGTCGGCGAGATAGAAGCCATCCAGGGCAAACAGGCAACGGTGGTGTTTGGTGGATTGCGTTCGAAAGTGAAACTGGAGCAGCTGGAGCGAGCAGCGAAACAGCAAACAACTGTAAGCAACCCATCAGACAAGCACGCACACCTGGCTATCCAGACCAGTCACATGACACGTGCCACTATGGAAGACCGCAAACAGAACTTCCATCAGGACATTGACGTGCGTGGAATGCGTGGCGACGAAGCCGTTGATGCCGTGATGCACTTTATAGACGATGCCATCCTGATGGGAATGTCGAGGGTTCGCATCTTACACGGAACGGGAACGGGCATTCTGCGCCAACTGATACGCCAATATCTTGCAACGGTGCCCAACGTAAAGAAAGCAAAAGACGAGCACGTACAGTTCGGAGGTGCCGGCATTACGGTAGTGGACCTGGACTAAACGAAATCAAAAAGCAAGAAAAAAAAAGATTGTTGATTATTTGCCTGTCTCACAGAAAATCATTACTTTTGCAATCAAATCTAAAGCAATGTATATAGGTGTCGCAGGAAATATAGGAAGCGGGAAGTCTACACTGACACAGCTGCTAGCCAAACACTATGGATGGGAAGCACGCTACGAGACGGTGGAGCAAAACCCTTATCTGGAAGATTATTACAGAGACATACACAGGTGGTCATTCAACTTGGAGGTGTTCTTCCTGAAAGAGCGTTTCCGTGACTTGATAGACATCTCGCAGGCAGAACACACCATCATACAAGACCGCACCATCTACGAGGGGGTGTACGTGTTCATGGAAAACAACAAGGACATGGGCAACCTGAGTGAGCGCGACTACGAAACCTTTATGGAGCTGTTCGACCAGATGATGGCAGTAGTGAGACAGCCCGACCTGCTGATCTACCTGAAAGCATCAGTGCCCCACCTGGTAGGAAACATCCAGAAGAGGGGACGCGAATACGAACAGCAGATGAAGCTGGACTATCTGGAAAACCTGAACAAGCGTTACGACGACTTCATATACAACAGATATAAAGGGCAAGTGATGACGGTGGAGAAGGACGAACTGGACTTCTTGGCCAATACGAAAGACTTTGCCCAGATAGTGGACCGCATAGACCGACAGCTATTCGGACTATTCTCCCCGCAATTATAAAAAAAACGACTAAAAAACTATCATACTATGCACATCGCAGTAGCAGGAAACATAGGCAGTGGCAAGACCACACTAACCAAATTGCTAGCCCACCGCTATGGCTGGACACCCCGTTTCGAACCCGTTGACAACAACCCGTACCTCTCAGACTTCTATGCAGACATGCCCCGTTGGTCGTTTAACCTGCAGGTGTACTTCCTGAGCAAGAGGTTCAAGGAGGTAGTGGAGATATCCAAATCGGAGGAAACCATCATCCAAGACCGCACGATTTTCGAGGATGCCAAGATTTTTGCTCCAAACTTGCACGCACAAGGCATGATGTCGGACAGGGACTTTGCGAATTATTCTGACTTATTCGACCTGATGATGTCGCTGGTAAAACTACCCGACCTGATGCTATATATCCGTTCAAGCATTCCAACATTAGTGGCACAAATCCAGAAAAGAGGTCGTGACTACGAGCAAACCATGCGATTGGACTACCTAAAAGGACTGGAAGAAAGATACGAAGAATGGATTGCTTCATATAAAGGTCCGCTGATTGTGGTGGATGGAGATCATTGTAAATTCGGTGACAATCCTGAAGACCTAAAAATCGTTACGGACATGATTGACGCCAAACTTTACGGTCTGTTCCCGATGGACAACAACACCTAGAAAAAGAAGGAACATGCCTCGTTTAATGATTTTTAACTTCTATTATAAAGAGGTGTGACGGATTTTTTCTACTTTTGCAAAATATAATTTGAGAGAAAGTATTTCTCTAACGACAATGACAGACGTCATATTATCAAGTTTTATCAGTCTGTTTGCCCTGTTTGGTAAGGAGGAGCAAGTGGACGAAGTACGGGCTAAGAACTTGCTCGTAAGTTACTTGCATCGCCATTTCGGTATCAGAAATACAGAGATTTACACAGACCTCTACTCCGATATGCGTATGGCATACGAGATGACGGACGACCTGAACACAGAAGACACCGTCACCTCCATCTGTGCCAACCTGCAAGGCGACATCCGCAAAATAGAGAAAGACATGTTGCTACTGCGTCTGATGGAGTTTTGTCACGGCGGTTTCGAGGGTAAGCATACGGACGTGCTGTTCAAGACTATGGCACAGCTGTTCAACATTACCCCAAAACAGTACGAGGACTTCTCAGACTTTGTGCATAGCAAAGAGTCAGAACACGTAAAACTGCACCAGCTGGAAGGATTCGACGGACCGCTGAAAACGCTGCTCGACCCTGTTACAGGACTCTTGTTCTTTACCTACATGGGTAACGACACCGTATTGCTGAACGACGTTCCCATACTGACTGGCTCATACCAGGTTTGGATACAGAGCAGTGTACTGAAGGGCAAGAACGGAAAGCCTGTGTACTACTCGTCAATCATCAATACATACGAGCATACGCAGAGTGAGGTGAAGGCAGTGGAATTCTGCGGAAGAGACATCAACTTCCGATTCCCCAACAGCGACAACGGTATGCACGACCTGAGTTTCTCGCTGAGGAACGGCGAGCTGTTGGCTATCATGGGAGGCTCGGGAACTGGTAAGACCACCCTACTCTCGCTACTGAACGGTAGTCTGAAGCCACAACAGGGCACCATCACCATCAACGGACACAGCATCACGGAGCCCGCAGCGAAGAGTCTGATAGGCTTTGTACCACAGGACGATCTGCTAATTGAAGAGCTGACCGTTTACCAGAACCTCTGGTTCACAGCGAAGTTCTGCTTCGAGGGCATGAGCGACGAAGAACTGGACAAGCGTGTGATGAAGACGCTGAAAGACCTGGGACTGGACGCAGCCAAAGACCTGAAGGTGGGCTCTGCCATCAACAAATACATATCAGGCGGTCAGCGCAAGCGACTGAACATTGCATTAGAGCTGATTCGCGAACCAGCCGTACTGTTCCTTGACGAGCCGACATCAGGACTGTCGTCTGCCGATACGGAGAAGGTCATCAACCTGCTGAAGGAGCAGACGCTGAAAGGCAAGCTGATTATTGTAAACATCCACCAGCCCTCGAGCGATGTATATAAATTGTTCGACCGCTTGTGGTTGCTGGACAAGGGCGGTTATCCCGTATTCGACGGCAATCCCATTGATGCCATCACTTATTTCAAGGAAGCAGCCAACTATGCCGATGCAGAGACCAGTGCGTGTCCGACCTGTGGCAACGTGAACCCGGAAATCGTCCTGAACATCATTGACGAGAAGGCATTGAACAATATCGGCGAGGTAAGCGACGAGCGCAAGATGACGCCTCAGGAATGGCACGAACTGTACCTGAAGAACCGCAAGGAGATGAAGGCACCTGTGGTGAGTGACGTTCCCGCTTCCGACCAGAAGAAACCTAACAAGCTGAAGCAGTTCGGCATCTTCCTGCACAGGAACTTCAAGACGAAGATTACCAATGTGCAATACTTGTGCATCACTCTGCTGGAAGCCCCCCTGCTAGCACTGATCTGTTCCTTCTTGACACGCTATGCCCCACCCGAGGGCTACTCAGTAATGGACAACAAGAACCTGGTAAGCTATTTCTTCATGTCCGTCATCGTAGCTACGTTCATCGGAATGAGCGGTAGTGCGGAGGAGATTATCAAGGACCGTGCCCTGCTGAAGCGAGAAAAATTCCTGAACCTGTCGTATGGCAGCTATATCTGGTCGAAGATTATCTTCCTGGCTGGTGTATCGCTGCTACAGACGCTGTTGTTCATTCTGGTTGGCAACACCATTATGGAATTGCATGGACTGACCATGGAATGGTGGATTATCCTGTTTGTCACGGCCTTGCTGTCGAACCTCACCGGACTGATACTGTCACAGTGTCTGAACTCGGTAGTGGCTATCTACATCAGTATTCCGTTGCTGCTGATACCTCAAATCCTGTTGTGCGGACTGGTGGTAAGTTTCTCAGACCTGACACCCAAGAGCACCACAGGCAACGTGCCAGCCATCGGCAACATAATCCCGTCGAGATGGGCCTACGAGGCCTTGGCAGTCACCTCGTTTACGGACAACGCCTACGAGAAGCCACTCTTCGAGATTGACAAGAAGAAATACGAGAACCAGTTCTACAACGTGGGATTCCTCTACGAACTGCAATCGCAGGTGGAAACCATGAAGGACGAGCAGAAGAAAGGCAAGCCCGTAGATCCTAATCACATGAAGGTGATTGAGATCAATCTTCCACGACTGACGGAGTTCTGTGGCATGAAGGCTTATACGGGCGACAACTCCACTGAATCGCTCACCTCTTATATGAAAGAGGCCGAGGAGATTCTGAAAGAGAGAGGCAACAAGGCCAGCCGGATGCAGGACAACATGATATCGGCATTCATCAGAGCTCATGGCAAGGAAGAGTTGCTGAAACTGAAGCGTGAGAACTTCAACCTGAAATTGGAGGATTGCGTGGTAGGTGCCGACCAGCGCAGAATGCTGGATGTGATAGACGGATACATCGTACCCAGGACTGGTACTATCTTCCTGACGCCCCAGAGCCAGTGCGGCAATGCCCCGTTCTACAGTAGCGAGAAGATTGTAGGCTCTTGGCACGTAAAGACGTTGTGGTTTAACATCGCCGTGATGTTGATTATGAGCATCATCGTGGGCATACTGCTATTCTGCGACTGGCCAGGACGACTGCTGAGGAAGGAGAACTCCTAAAGAATAAGAACGAGAGAAAAAATATAATTCATTAAATTAATAACAACAAAAAACTTAAAAAAATGAAGAAATTAACTATCGTAGCTGTTGCTTTTGCAGCAATTGTCTTCGCAGCCTGCGGAGGAAAAAAGAGTGCTAACAACGCTGAGGAAGCAGACTCACTGAAGAGCTTTGAACAGCAGCAGATTGAGGCTAGTATCAAGATGCACATGGACAGCATCGCCTCTGAAATCAGTAAGATGAAGCAGCCCACCTTCATTCAGGAAGACAACGGTGGTCTGTCGCTGACCAAGGAAGAGAAGCAGGTTAAGCCTGACTATCTGTTGCCTGCAAATGTAGCTGAGGAAGCAGCCACACTGGCTGAGAAGTATCGTATTCTGAGCGCCCTGGGTGTTGACAAGCGCATTGCCAAACTGTACGACATGCCTACAGACGAGTACGAGAAGTCTATTGCCAAGCTGATTGCCGACATCAACGATCCTTCGTTCAAGAACCTCGAGAATCAGTCTAACGTATTCGAGACCACTGCGGACCTCTATGACCAGATGGAGAAGAACGGTCGCATCAACTACTTCTGGCAGCTGGCTTCTGCAGCACTCGTTGAGGAGCTGTACATTGCCAACAAGAATGCCGACAAGTTCCTGAGCGTATTTGACGACGAGGCAGCTTCAAACATCACCTTCCGTGTAATTCTTGTTATCGACGCTATCAACCGTCTGTCTGAGTATGATCCAGACATCAAGCCCATTGCTGATGCCATTGCTCCTCTGGAGGTGCTGAACGCTACCACTGTAGACGAACTGAAGAAGCAGTTGAACGAGGCTAAGGAAGGTATCGACGCTGCTCGTGCAGCCTTGGTGAAGTAATAAAAGGCTATGAAGACGAGAAGACTGGTACTGCCGAACGATATTGAGACCATCCCTCAGCTGAACGAGTTCATAGACTCGGTGGCTGAGGAGGTGGGCCTTGAGATGTCGCTCACCATGAGCCTGAACCTGGCCCTCGAGGAAGCGGTTGTCAATGTAATGGAATACGCATATCCCGAAGGACAGAAAGGCAATGTGGAGATTGAGGTTACGGCTGACCAGGAATGGATGACGTTTGTCATCATGGATACTGGCATAGCCTTTGACCCAACGATGAAGGAAGATGCAGACACCACCCTGTCAGCAGAAGAGCGCCCCATTGGCGGACTAGGCATCTTTTTGGTGCGTCAGCTGATGGATGTCATCGACTACAAGCGTCAAGACAATAAAAACGTGCTGACCCTGCAAAAGAAGCTGGGTGAGGAGAATGCATCAAACTAAATAAATTACGTAAGAAAGAAAATGAATATCGAGATTAATGAAATGAACGGTGGCTATATCGCCACTTTTAACGGACGTCTGGACACCCCAGCAGCAGTAAAGGCACAACAGGATATTGCCCCATTGCTGGAGAACGCTGACAAGGAAATCACACTGGACTGCTCCAACCTGGAGTACATCAGTAGTTCTGGTCTCCGTTTGTTCCTGACCCTCCGCAAGGAAACTTCCACAAAGGGTGGAAAGGTTGTCATCAAGAACATCAACGACGAGATCAAGAAGGTATTTATGATGACAGGTTTCTTCAACCTGTTTGAGATTAAATAATCATTCAAGGAAAAGACAAGACGCATGGAAAACTATGGTCTTGACCTACATGGAGAGATGCTGCTGGAGGAATACCGCCAGCAGCTACCTCTCTATAATAGGTTGATGGAAGCGGTGAAAAGCAAGTTGTCCGATATGGTGAAGGATAGCGACTTGACGGTTTCTTCTATGGAATTCCGTATCAAGGAAGAGCCCTCACTAGCAGGGAAGCTTCTACGAAAAGGGTCAAAGTATTCATCATTGAAAGACATTACAGACATTTTCGGAGCACGTGTCATCATGTTTTATAACGAGGACGTGGACCGCGTAGCTGCTTTTGCCGAGTCCATATTTGAGGTTGACTGGCCCAACTCGGTAGATAAGCGCAAGATGCACGAGACCAACAGCTTCGGCTATAACTCGCTGCACTACATTTGCCGTATTCCCAAGAAAGTTTTCTATGACCCTGAATATCCTGAACTGAACGACGTACGCTTTGAAATCCAGATGCGTACAGCCCTGCAACACGTCTGGTCGGCCATTCAGCATGACATCGGTTACAAGTCAGAGATTGAAACACCCAAGGAGTACCATCGCATGCTGAGCCGTCTGGCTGGTATGATGGAGTTGGCCGATGACGAGTTCAGCCGTATCCGTGCCTCGATAGCCGACTATCGCCGGAGGATGCAGAACCTGGTATTAAACGGACAACTGGAGGAGGTAGCACTGGATGGCGACACCTTCCGTTCTTATGTTGATATGCATCCGTTCGACAAGCTGAATCGCAAGATTGCAGCCATCACACAGGCCGAGATACAAGAGAGTCCCTATATTCCCTACCTCACCGTTTTGCGCCAGCTGGACATCAAGACGCTGGGTGACATAGAACGCATGATGGCCAAATATTCTGACGATGCCTACCAGTTGGCACTGTTCCAACTGGGTAGTACGGACATTGATATCCTGGCAGATACCGTCGGTTTACAGAACCTGTGCATCGTACATATTCTGAAAACCGGAAGAGGAATCCCTGGACTGAAACAGATGTTCGACGCCCTCAACGGACGTTCGCCTCAGAACGAAGATCTGGCAAGAATCGTTTACGACCAGGCACTTCGTCTGGCGTTTATGAACAACAAAACGACCTGATATTCTGGTCAGAGAAAGCTGTTTTCTTTAGAAACGATATCCGATAGACGTGTTAATGAACCAATCCCTGACACGTCCGTCTCCTTCATGACCATATTTGTAGGAACGTGAATTCCACTGTCCATAGACGTTGAAGAAGAAACGTTCAAAATTATAGGTAATAGACGCGCGCGCATTGTAAGTCAATGCAACACGACTCCAGTGCGTCGTCTCATTCTCGTCGTAAAGCATATCGTCGTCCTCCGTATCACCATAATCGGCCTTATAGCTAATCACGACCTGACGGTTATAGAGGGTAAGCATCGGCATGACCATCGCGTTAATCAGCAGTCCACGCACAGGCACCCAGTTGTAAGCATAGCCGGCTCCGATGCTGCCCTGCCTGATCTTAAAGGCACCCACATTCTTCATCATGTCCACCAACGCCGTGTTCTTGTCGGAGTTATAGCGCACACTCATGGCATTCCACAAGGCACCCACCATGAAAGACCCTGCCGAGCGAATCTGCTCGTTCGACTGATCATAGGCTGCCGCATACGAGAAGCGCTTGTGGTTGAACATATAATATCCGTCAATGACCAGAGAGTGGACGCGAATCGGCTCATACAACTCTATGTCAAAGTTACCATTCATACCCTCTGCCTCCTCCTTGTCTATCGGGTTCTTTACCTTAAGAAAGACATCCGCATTGAGGTCTTTCGTATTGATAGTACGAAGACGGAGGTTGATGCCATAGCTGACACCCACGGCACCTATCGTGAAATTGTAGTCCGAACGCTTGCTCACATTAACCGAATAGCCGAGGCCGTAACCGCGGTAGCCCAGCCACAGGCCAACAGAGTTGGCAGCATTGGTCACAACGGTGGGCGTCCAGTCCAGGAAAATATCATCGTCGTCTATCACCGAGTGCATGGTAATGCGCATCTGGTCTATTTTATGGCGCACAATAAGCTGCCAAGGCTTCTTGGGCACCGCTATATAATTGCTATCCACCGTCTTGACGACAGAAGAGTCCAGATAGTTTTTCACCGAGCGGGCAGCCTTGAACAGAAAGAAATCTTTCTGTGCCGATGCAGGGAGTGTCATCAGCAACAAAAGCAGGAAAATATGCAACCGTTTTGTGTTCATGGTTGCAAAATTACGAAAAAATATTAGAAATACAATCCCCAAATGAATTTTTTCACTTTCACTTTTCACTTTTACTTAATTTTTCACTTTTCACTTTTCACTTTTCACTAAAATTTCGTACCTTTGCAGGCATGGAAATGTCTGGAAGACCTAAAATAGCCATTATCGACAGTAACACTTTAGCCACCATGGGGCTGAAACAGATACTGCAAAATGTCATACCTATCATGACGGTGGATACCTTTGGCTCTTTCGCAGAACTCACAAGCAACAACCCTGACAGCTATTTCCACTTTTTCGTATCCATGGAAATCGTGTTGCGCAACAGGACGTTCTTCCTGGAGCGCCGTCAGAAGACCATCGTGCTCACCCTTTCCGTGAGCGATGCCAGCCAGTTGTCCGACTTCCACAACCTGTATATCAACCAGCCCGAAAGCCTGCTGGTAAGAGACATCCTGGCCCTGCAACAGCATGCCCACGCCAAGGGAAAGAACCTGCCCAAGATGCCGAAGATATTACAACAGAAGATTCTGTCAGACCGCGAGATAGAAGTGATGTCCTATATCGTCCAGGGTTATACCAACAAGGAGATAGCCGACAAGTTGACCATCACCCTGAACACCGTCATCTCGCATCGCAAGAACATCATGGACAAGCTGGGCATGAAGAGCGTCTCGGCACTGACCATCTATGCCGTCATGCACGGCTATGTTGACATTAATAAAATATAGTATATGCGTAAGATTATTGTGACGGTGGCACCCGTTTGCCACGTAGGTAAGGAGATTCCTGCCGAGTGTAAGAATCCGCTTACCCCAGAGGAAATTGCCGAAGATACCATCAATTGCTACAAGGCCGGAGCCTGCGAGGTCCACCTGCATACGCGCGACCTGCAGGGCAACCCCACCTTCGAACTCGACGTGTTCCGTCAGACCATCGGACTGATTCGCCGCGAGACCGACATGATTGTGCAGGGCTCTACCGGCGGACTCTCCACGCTGACACTGGCCGAGCGTTGCGTGTCGCTCGACGTCCCAGAGGTCGAGGTAGCCTCACTGAATATGGGCTCCGTCAACTTTGGCGAGACGGTCTATATCAACACCATGCCCGACCTGCGCTATTGGGCCAAGCGCTTGGACGAGACCCACACCGTGCCCGAAATGGAGCTGTTCGACCTGAGCCATGTCGAGTGTGCCACCCGTCTGGCCGACGAGGGTGTCATCCATCGTCCCCTACACTATAACTTCTGCGTGGGTCCTGGCAATTCCAGCAACCTCTCGGCTACAGGTCGCAACTTGGCTATGCTCTGTTCGCTCATGGAGCCAGGCTGTTCGTGGGGCATCACCCACGACTCCATGAAGGATTTCTCCATCCTGGCCTGTGCCATTGGCATGGGAGCCTCTGCCGTCCGCGTAGGTTTCGAGGACAGCTTTTATTATGCCCCCGGCAAGCGTGCCCACACCAATGCCGAACTGGTGGAGCGCCTGGTAGCCCTTATCCGCATGATGGGCTGCGAACCTGCCACACCCGAAGAGGCAAGAGAAATGCAACACATCTCTTGCGCCCCCTAAGTTAGGGGGCCACAGGGGTCTGAACAATCGAAAACAAACGAAAGAAAACAAGGATGAATATTAAAGAAATGATGGTCGTACTCGACGACGACCCGACAGGCATTCAGACCGTACACGGGTGTCTGCTGATTACGAGGTGGGACGAAGAGAGCGTGCGCCTTGGCTTCGAGGATGCAGAGCCTTTCTTCTATATCCTAACCAACACCCGTGCCATGACGCGCGAGGATGCCGAGCAGGTCACGCGTGAGGCAATGGAGATGGTCATCAAAGTGAACCATGACTATGGCTACCGGCTCATCATCGTCAGTCGCTCAGACAGCTGTCTGCGTGGACACTTCCCCCTGGAGACCGACGTCATGCGCCAGTGTCTTGTGGAACACGGATACAGCGTTTACCCGAAGACCCCCTTCTGCCCCGCCTTCATCGAGGCAGGTCGCGTCACCATCGACGGCATCCACTATATGAAGGACGGCAAACAGCTCATCCCCGTCAGCCAGACGGAGTTTGCGCGCGACAATGTCTTTGCCTACCACACCAGCATCCTCACAGAATATATCAAGGAGAAAGGCGCCAACCCCGACGACTACGAGATAGTCGATGCCGAGTCGTACGACGAGCTCTATCGCTTCGCCCGCCATCTGACGTCCGACATCCTCCCTCCGCTCGACCCTCAGGTCGCTTTGCACCTTCAGGTCAAAGAGCCCTCAGACCTCCGCCCTCATCCCTCCGACCTCAGCCTTCATCCCTCCGCCATCGTCATCCGCTCCTCATCCTCGCTGCCCAAGGCCCTCAGCGGCATCAGCGACCAGCCCCTACTCGACCGCTCCATCCTGAAACAAGCAGGCGTAGGCTGCTTCATCGTGGGTTCCCATGTCAAGAAGACCACCCAACAGTTGGAGCACCTCCTGCAGGCCGAAGGCACCTGCGCCATCGAGGTCGATGTACAACGCATCCTCGACGACTCCGCCCTGCTGATGAGCGAGACCCTCGACACCATCCGCCAAGTAGTGGAAATGGGGCTGACACCCGTCATCTACACCTCACGTCAGGAAATCCGCCTCGACGATGCCAACCAGCGCCAGCACCTTGGCCAACAGGTCAGCGACTTCCTCGTCGATATCGTCTATCGCCTGCCCTTCACCCCCTCCTACCTCGTCGGCAAGGGCGGCATCACGTCGCACGACATCCTCACCAAAGGCCTCGGCATCCGCTCCGCCCGCGTCCTGGGACAAGTCATCCCCAGCGTGCCCTGCGTCATGGCTCCCCACTTCCCCTACATCATCTTCCCCGGTAATGTAGGCAACGAGGACTCGCTGCGTGAAGTCTATCTGAAACTGAAATAAAAACGTGATTTGACTTGCAGATTTTTAAAAAAAGTTGTATATTTGCATCGTATTTGCTAAGAATCTAAAATTTGAAATGATTATGAAGACAAAAAAACGTAATTACATTTTTCTTGCAGTCCTAATGATGGGGATTGCGACGATGATGACAGGCTGTGTCAAAGAAGACATAGCCAGCAATGATAACGGCGGCGGGACTAATCCTACCGACGTGAATGTGGACGAGTTGAATGTCAAGGTGACTGCCGACATGCCGACAGCCGTGCTGAGCTCGTTTGACGAGAACTCTATGGGTGCTGCCTTAGTGCGCCGTCTGAACATCAAGACCAACGAGGTAACCTCAGACACTAAGATGATACTCATCAAGGGTGAGGACATCAAAAATCGCCCATTTACTGAGTGGTTCCAGGCAGCAAAGATATACCTCCAGGGAGGATATATCGCAATAGAGAAGCCTCGTAATGCCCACTTGGTAGAGGTGGCAGAGCAGTTATCTACTAAATTAGAGCAGGCTACCGTCGAGTTGATGACACAGAGTGGACATATTACAATCACTCCTCCCAATCAGCAGTCTGGCAATGCCATCAATTCTGAAGCAGCGAGGATTAACGCCCGCGTTGCCAATATCGCTGCAATAGCAGGCA
>CACXTX010000061.1 GCA_902770635.1 uncultured Prevotellaceae bacterium
TGAGTCCGCTCTTGCGAGCGACTGCTCTTGATGTTTCGTTTGCAAAATTACAATTTAATTCTCAAACCTCCAAATACTCCGGAAGTAATTTTAAATACTTCGAATAGAATTTTAAATACTCCAAAAGTATTTTTCGAAACTCTCGCAGTATTTTTCGATTTTACCCTCACATCCTAACGTTTTCGCTGGGAACGCCTTTGTAGAAAGGGGATAGGGCACGTTAGGGAGAACCGCTTTGGGGTAACGTCTCCCTAACGTTTTTGTCTTTTTACCCTCACATTATATGGACTGGAACGGTTTTGTGATTAAGGTGAGGGACTGGTCTGAAAAACGTTAGGGAGACGTGAGGGAGAACCCATTATCCCTAACGTGTCCAAATGCCCTGTACATCGTGGTTTGAATGAAAAACGTTAGGATGTGAGGGTTATTTTGCAATACTGGTTGGTTATTGCCCAATAAGGGTTCCTTATTCCTATTAAATGTTTCTTCTTGTCCGATTAATGCTAATTTGTAGTCCGTAGTGAGCGAACTCGCAGTCCGACCCGTTCGGACTGGCAGTCCGTAGGGACGGACTAAAAAGAGGGACTAAATATAGAGATAAAAAAAGTCCCAACCTTTCGATTGAGACTTTGGCGCTTCAGGATGGGCTTGAACCAACGACCCCCTGATTAACAGTCAGGTGCTCTAACCAACTGAGCTACTGAAGCAGGGTGCTTTCTTTCGATTGCGGGAATCCTGCAAACTTTTTTGGAAAAAATTTCATTGAAAGAGTGATTTTTCGTACCTTTGCCCCCAAAAATAATAGAAATGAAGAAAATGAGACTAAGATTTTTGTCTATTATAGTGCTGCTGACGGGCTTTGCCACGCTGCAGGCACAGGAGGTAAAGAACCATCAGTTGGAGGTGGCCAAGAACCTTGAGATATTCAATGTGTTGTATAAGAACCTGGACATGATGTATGTGGACACGCTGGACGCTAACAAGGTGGTGGGCACGGGCATCAATGCCATGTTGCGTAGTCTGGACCCCTATACGGAGTATTATCCCGAGGAGAAGCAGAAGGAGCTGAAGCAGATGCTGACAGGCAAATATGCTGGCATCGGAGCGCTGATTCGCTATCATCAGCAGCGTAAGCGTATTGTGATAGACGAGCCGTATGCAGGAATGCCTGCTGCATTGTCGGGTCTGAAGAAAGGTGATATCATTCTACAGATAGATGACACGTTGATGACGGACAAGGAAGTGGGCTATGTAAGCAGTCATCTGCGCGGTGAGGCTGGCACAACGTTTATGTTGAAGATAGAACGTCCGTCGACTGGCAAAAAGATGAACTTCAAGATTAAGCGCGAGAGCATCAAGATGCCCGAAATACCTTATTATGGTATGCGCCCCAATGGGGTAGGCTATATCAATCTGAGCACGTTTACGGGTGAGCCTGCCAAGGCCATGCGACTGGCTTTCCTAGATTTGAAGAAGCAAGGAGCACAGAAACTGGTGCTGGATTTGAGAGGGAATGGTGGCGGTTCTCTGTCGGAATGTGTGGACATCCTGAATATGTGGGTGCCTAAGGGTGTGAAAATCGTAGAGACGAGGGGTAAACTGAAGCGTGCCAATTCGGAATACAAGACAAGAATGGAGCCTGTAGATACGCTGATGCCCATTGTGGTGCTGGTAAACAGCGAGACGGCTTCGGCTTCAGAGATTACCAGTGGTGCGCTGCAGGACTTGAAGCGTGGTGTGATAATTGGTACACGCACCTTTGGTAAAGGACTGGTGCAGGTACCTAACATAGACCTGCCCTACAATGCCAACTTGAAGTTGACGACCTCGCGCTATTATTTGCCAAGCGGTCGTGGTATCAAGATGAAAGAGGGTATCAAACCTGACGTGGAGGTGAAGCCTGACACGATGGCCAATATTACCCTTTACTTGAACAGATTGGATTCTACGGAGGTGATGTTCAACTACGTGGTGGACTATATCTCCAAGCATCCTACCATTGCCCCTGCAGCTGATTTCCATCTGACGGATGCTGACTTTGCTGAATTTAAAGAGCGTGTGGTAAAGGCTGGATTCACCTATGACCAACTGAGCAAGAAGCAATTTGAAGAACTGGTGCGAGCCGCTAAGTTTGAAGGCTATTACGATGAGGCCCGCGACGAGTTTGAGGCACTGAAGAAGAAGATAGACCACCACGATGTGAACCGCGACATGGACCTGCATCGTGACGAGATACAGATGATGCTGGAACAAGACATCGTGTCAGCATACTACTATCAAGCCGGGCAGGTGCAAGTAGGATTGCGCAACGACAAGACCCTGCTGGAGGCTGAGCGTATACTGAACACGGAGGGCGAATACAAACGGATTCTGCAGAAAGGCGCTGCTTCGGAATAACGCAGTCTGGTTATTTCGTTGTTACGGCATCAGCGTCTTTGTCAGTTCCTTCATGCCTTCAGAGGCACCCTTCTGAATCTGTACTATCTGGCGACTGCCTGCACTGACGGGATTAGGGTCAATGAGATAGACGGGAACCTCAGGACGAACATAGTGGATGAGGCCTGCTGCGGGATAGACATTTAGCGATGTGCCGATGATGATGAAGATATCGGCCTCCTGACATTCCTCAGCAGCAGCACTGATCATGGGTACTGCCTCGCCAAAGAAAACGATGAACGGGCGCAACAGAGAACCATCGCCAGCCTTTGTACCAGGAATTACCTCACAATTTTCAGGAGTAAGCAACTGCTGATAGCGTGGGTCATCGGGATCTTTGCTGGAACAAACCTTCATCAGTTCGCCATGCAGGTGAATCACCTTGCTGGAGCCTGCCATTTCGTGTAGGTTGTCGACATTCTGCGTAACGACTGTTACATCGTATTTTTTCTCTAACTCAGCCACGAGTTTGTGTCCTTCGTTGGGTTTCACATTCCAGCACTTCTTACGCAGCATGTTATAGAAATTGGTTACCAGGGTAGGGTCATTCAGCCATCCCTCATGAGTAGCAACCTGCTGTACAGGATACTCCTCCCACAAGCCATCAGCATCGCGGAAAGTACGCAATCCACTCTCCACCGACATGCCTGCACCTGTCAAAACAACAATCTTTTTCATGAGCTAAAGTATTAACAATGCACAAAAATAGCAATTTTTCACGAATTATAGCCAAAAAATCGAAGAATATTTGTAACTTTGCGCCGTTTTTATAGAATATACATTATTTATAATAAGAAAAGAATGGATAAAGTAAGTTATGCATTGGGGCTTGGCATCGGCCATCAGCTCATGCAAATGGGAGCCTCAGAACTGAATATTGACGATTTTGCCCAGGCTATTAAGGACGTTATTGGTGGCAAGGAGTTGAAGGTGTCGAATCGTGAGGCCCAGCAGATTGTACAGGAGTATTTTGCTGCTCAGGAAGAGAAAATCAATAAGCAGCGTACAGAAGCAGGCAAAGCTCACAAAGAGGCTGGCGAGAAGTATCTGGCAGAGAACGCCAAGAAAGATGGTGTTATCACATTGCCCAGCGGACTGCAGTATCAAGTGCTTAAGGAAGGTAACGGCAAGAAGCCCAGTGCCAAGGATTCAGTGAAGTGCCACTATGAGGGCTTTCTTATTGATGGAACCGTGTTTGACAGTAGTGTTCAGCGTGGCGAACCTGCCGTTTTCGGTCTTCAGCAGGTGATAGCTGGTTGGACGGAAGGTCTTCAGTTGATGCAGGAGGGTGCCAAGTATCGTTTCTTCATCCCATATCGTCTGGCTTACGGCGAGGGTGGTGCAGGACAGTCTATTCCTCCATTTGCAGCCCTCATCTTTGATGTGGAACTCATCGAGGTGATGTAAGCGGCCTGCGGCCTAATTGATAATTGATAGTTGAAAATTGATAATTAACAAATAGTTTTATAACACAACAATGAAAAAGTTTACTTTTGCTGCTATTGCAGCTGTTTCTGCCGTTATGATGTTTGCATGCGGCAATGGCGCTCCCAAGGCAAGCTTGAAGAGCGATGTAGATACTGTTAGCTATGCTATCGGTATGGCTCAGACTCAGGGTCTGAAGGATTATCTTGTAGGTCGTCTGGGTGTAGATACTACTTACATGGACGAGTTTATCAAAGGTCTGAACGAGGGCGCAAATGCCGGTGATGACAAGAAGAAGGCTGCTTACTATGCTGGTATCCAGATTGGTCAGCAGATTTCAAATCAGATGGTGAAAGGTATCAACCACGAGCTGTTTGGTGAGGATTCTACCAAGACTATCTCTCTGAAAAACTTCATGGCTGGTTTCATTGCTGGTACTATCGGCAAGGGCGGTCTGATGACTGTTGACTCTGCTCAGGCTGTTGCTCAGGAGATGATGCGTGTCATTAAGGCTAAGAACATGGAGAAAGAGTTCGGTCCTAACAAGAAGGCCGGTGAAGACTTCCTCGCCAAGAATGCCAAGGCTGAGGGTGTGAAGGTGCTTGACGGTGGTGTTCAGTACAAGGTTATCAAGGAGGGCAATGGTCCTCTGCCAAAGGATACTTCTCTCGTGAAAGTTCACTACGAGGGAAAGACCCTGGATGGTAAGGTGTTCGATAGCTCTTACAAGCGCGGTGAGCCCGCAAACTTCCGTGCCAACCAGGTAATCAAGGGTTGGACCGAGGCTTTGGTTCACATGCCTGCAGGTTCTATCTGGGAGGTTTATATTCCTCAGGAACTGGCTTACGGCGAGCGTCAGCAGGGTGCTGATATTAAGCCTTTCTCTATGTTGATCTTTAAGATTGAATTGCTGGAAGTAGATCCAAAGAAATAATGGAGTAGCGAGAGCAATGACAAAACATGTTTTGACATTGCCGAGTCATGACCATTATTCAATCAAAGATTAAGTAATGCAGGAGACAAGACAGAACAAGATAGCGCGTCTGCTCCAAAAGGAACTCAGCTTGATTTTCCAGGAGCAGACGCGCTCCTTACATGGAGTGATGATCAGTGTGACGAGAGCAAAGATCTCGCCAGACTTGAGCGTATGCACTGCCTATCTGAGCATCTTCCCGTCGGAACGTGGCGAGGAATTGATTAAGAACATTACCAAGAACGAGAAGCAGATTCGCTTCGAGCTGGGTACTCGTATTCGTTATCAGTTGCGTATAGTACCTGAATTACGCTTCTTCATTGATGACTCGCTCGACTATATTGAGCGTATTGATAATCTCTTAAAGAAATGAGTAATTAGTAATTATGATTACTTTATTATGCGATTTATTTGCGATTGACAATGGTTTACCAGCTAATCATAATTTCTAATTACTAATTACTCATTTCTAATTAAGATGAACTTCCCGTTTTACATAGCCCGTCGTTACCTCTTTTCCAAGAAGTCAACCCACGCCATTAATGTCATCAGCGGCATATCGGTTGTGGGAGTGGCTGTGGCCACGATGGCTTTAGTGGTAACGTTGAGCGTGTTTAACGGTTTCCATGACTTGGTGGCTTCATTCTTCACACAGATGGATCCTCAGTTGAAGGTAACACCTGTGAAGGGAAAGACTGCGCCTGCCGACGACCCTATTCTGACCGAGATACGTCAGATGCCTGAAGTGGAGGTGGCTACAGAATGTCTGGAAGAGCAGGCTTTGGCGGTTTATGGTGACCGTCAGATGATGGTGAAGATCAAGGGCGTAGAGGATAACTTCAACCAGTTGACGCATATACAGGAGATCTTGGAAGGCGATGGTGATTTCGAACTGCATGCTGCTGATTTGAATTACGGCATTCCAGGCTTAGGTGTAGCTTACCAACTGGGCTTGGGTTATACCTATGAGCATCCGCTGAGGATTTTCGCTCCCCGTAGAGAGGGACAGTTGAATATGGCGAACCCTACCGAGGGCTTCGTGGTGGATGAGTTATACTCGCCAGGTGTCGTTTTTTGTATGAAACAGGGTAAGTACGATAAGAACTATATCCTGACATCATTGGCCTTCACCCGTCATTTGTTTGATCTGGAAGGACGGCTTTCCTCCTTGGAACTACGCCTGAAACCTGGAAGTGATTTCGAGCGTGTGAAAGGACAGATGGAGGAAATAGCTGGTGACAAGTATCATGTGTTTGACCGCTATGAGCAGCAAGACGACACCTTTCGTATTATGAAGGTAGAAAAACTCATCGCTTATGTCTTCCTGACCTTTATTCTGATGATTGCTTGCTTTAACATCATCGGTTCGCTGTCGATGCTGATTATCGATAAGAAAGAAGATGTGGTTACCTTGCGTAATCTGGGAGCGAAAGACCATCAGATTACGCGTATCTTCTTGTTTGAAGGTCGTTTGATATCAGCCATTGGGGCCGTTTTGGGTGTGCTGATAGGACTGTTGCTATGTTGGTTGCAACAACAGTATGGTATAGTAAGACTGGGTAGCAGCGAGGGCTCGTTTGTCGTGGATGCCTACCCCGTGAGTGTTCATCCTTGGGACATCGTACTGATTCTCTTTACCGTAATGGCTGTGGGATTCCTGAGCGTTTGGTATCCCGTTCGCTATTTTTCCAAGCGTCTATTATCCTAATGTGATATTCTCAACCTCCACGGGTTCGTGTAGGAAGATTTGAGCTTGCTCCTTGAATTTCTCAGGGTTTTCAGTTGTCAGGTAATGTACTTGACCACCTTGTGTGCAACGCTGTTCAATTTCCGGATGGCGATGGAAATAGTTTTGCAGGGAATCGGCTACATACTCGCCTTGTGCGATGATGCGGATGCCTCGTGGAATGTATTTGTGTATCTTAGGTAGCAGAAGAGGGTAGTGGGTGCAGCCTAAGATAATCGTGTCGATATCAGCATCCATGCGCATGAGTTGGTCTATACGCTTTTTTACGAAATAGTCTGCTCCTGGTGAGTCCGCCTCATTGTACTCCACCAATGGAACCCAGAATGGACAGGCGACGCCGTTAACAATAATATCAGGAAAGAATTTGTGGATTTCAAGATTATACGACTCACTCTTGATAGTACCCTCGGTGGCAAAGATACCTACATGACGAGAATGTGTAATGGAGCCGATAATCTCAGCGGTAGGACGAATAATACCCAAGACCCGACGGTTTGCGTCGAGCTTGGGTAAATCGTTCTGCTGAATAGTGCGTAAGGCTTTTGCTGATGCTGTGTTACATCCTAGGATAACCAGATGGCATCCCATTTCAAAGAGGCGTACCACTGCCTGACGCGTAAATTCATAGACTACATCGAAAGAGCGTGTACCATAGGGCGCACGGGCATTGTCTCCCAGATAAAGGTAGTCGTACTGGGGCAACAGCTGACGGATACCATGTAAGATGGTCAGTCCACCATATCCGCTGTCAAAGATGCCAATAGGCCCTGGTTCACTACTCATTTCTCAGTCAGAAGTTTTTTAACTGCTTCTGTGATGTCCTCGCCCATGGCGGGATTGATGAAAGGTACCGCTTCTTTGTCAGTGTTCAAGACAAAGGCAAAACCGCGTTCCTGGGCAACAATGCTAACAGCCGTGTTAATAGTTGTCTTGATGTTATTCATCAAGTTAGCCTCTACGTCGTTGAGCATTTTCAGGCTTTGCTTCTTGAAGTCTATGTTCCTGTCGAGCATCTCCTGCAACTCGCTTTGGCGTTTTTGCAGGATGGTCTTCGGGAAGGTAGCCTGTCCGTCGAGAAACTCTTCGTATTTCTTGTTAAAGTCGTTCTCAACGCGCTTCTGCTCTGCTTCATACTGCTCACGCAACTGAGCCATGTTGGTCTTGAACTCAGCATACTCAGGCATGGCAACCATTACAGAATCATAGCTCAGATAGCCAAACTTGATAGCTACTGAGTCCTTGGTGTCCTGTGCTGATACAGCGAGCGATACGATCGTCAGGAGTAGAAAAAGAACTGTTTTCTTCATATTACTTCAGTCCGAGCTTGGCCTTTACCTTTGCTGTGACATCGGTAGACAGCGTAGTGCTGATATAGGGAATACCACCGGCAATGTCCATGATATATACATAACCGTCGGTCTGGCCAATAGACTTGATAGCATCAAGCACCTTGGTCGTGATAGCCTGCATCTTCTCTGACTGCTCTTTAGCAAGTGCCTGCTGATTGTCCTGAGCGCTCTGCTGATACTTCTGGTACATCTCTTGCAGTTCCTGCTCACGACGCTGTTTGATATTTGCGGGCAGAGTAGCCTGCTCCTTTTCAAGAGCTTCAGCCTTCTTCTGGATTTCTTCCTGCATACTCTTTAAGTCTGCATCATACTGCTTGGCAAGTGCCTCGATATCAGTACGAGCCTTGGTGAACTCAGGCATAGCCTGGATAACCTCCTGAGAGTTTACATGACCGAATTTCTGTGCGAATGCTGCCATAGGGGCGAGCATCATCAGCATGAAAAATAGTTTCTTCATTGTTTTCTTTGTTTAATTGTTATTATTTGTTCTTATTTAATTGATTACTTAGTTAGCGTATCCTAACTTTGAGAGTACTTCGTTGGAGATATCCACCTTCGGCGAACCGAAGATGATGCCTGTGTCGCTGGCACGGTCGAGTACCAGCTGATAACCGCGTAAATCGGCAATATCCCGGACGGCGGTATAGACTTCTTCTTGAATAGGGGTCATGAGGGCTGTGCGCTTCTTGAAGAGCTCACCTTGTGGACCGAAGTATTTCTTCTTCAGCTCGGCAGCCTCCTGTTCTTTCTTGACAATAGCCTCTTGACGAGTCTTTTTCTGCTCTTGAGAGAGGAACACCACTTCGTTCTGATAGTTCTTGTAAAGCGTCTGTGCCTCAATCTGAACAGCCTCTACCTCAGCCTGCCATTTCTTAGACACTTGGTTGAGTTGTTCGTTAGCTCGCTCGTAAGCAGGAATGTTCTTCAGAATATACTCCATATCGACTAGAGCGAACTTTTGCGCCTGCATCGCCATTGTCGATGCACACATGATGACCAATAATATAGCTTTTCTAATCATAATTACTCATTTCTCATTACTCATTACTCATTTAGGCTGTAAAGCCGCTTAGAATTCTTGTCCCAGGATAAAGTGGAACTGGCTGCCACCCTTCGATGTTGAGGTGGTGTATGGCTTGTCGAAACCATAGGCCCAGTCGATACCCATCAGACCAACCATCGGCAGGAAGATGCGGACACCCAAACCTGCGGAACGCTTGATTTCAAATGGATTAAAGTTCTTGGTCTCATTCCAGGCATTACCACCTTCAAGGAAGCCCAATCCGTAAATGGTGGTGTTACCCAGCAGGAATGGATAGCGCAGTTCAAGGCTAAAGCGGTCGTAGGCATAACCTGTTGCACGATAGGGCGTGAGCGAACCATTCTCATAACCACGCAGACCAATGGTCTCCTCGGCATAACCAGAGCTATATCCACTCATACCGTCACCACCGACATAGAAGGTCTCAAACGGTGAGCGCTTGTCTTTGTTGTAAGAACCCAACAGTCCCAATTCTATACGGGTCATCAGCACCAAACACTTCTGACCGCCGGTCAGCGCTGTATAGGTCTTTGTCTTAAACTTCCACTTGTGATACTCAATCCAGCGATATTTCTCCTGCAACTCGCTGTTGTAGCGGTCTATGTCAGTCTTATAGGTGGCTTCTGTTGCCAGGCTGCCATAGTCCTTGTTGTCGAATACTGACCAAGGTGGAGTCATTGTCACAGAAGCCGAGAACTCAGAACCACGACGTGGGAAGAGCTGGTTGTCGGTAGAAGTACGTGACAGCGTGACACCTAGGTTGATGTTGTTACAGTTACCATTGCTGATGATGAAGTAACTCCAGTCTTGCAGCATATAGCGGGTATATGACAGTTGCAGGGAGAGCTGGAAATAGTCATCAGGCCAGCGCAGACGCTTACCCCATCCGATCGAAGCTCCAAAGAGTTTGATGTATTTGTCGTCATCCATCATGGAGGTGTAATCGTAGTATCCACTGTTGTACGATCCATAGCCGTAAGCATAGTTATAGTAATTGTTGTACCAGCTGGAGTTACGATAGGTGCTCGAGATGTCTGTCTGCTTAGAGTAGAACGCATTGACACTGAAGGCATTAGGTCGCTTGCCACCGAACCATCCCGTTGAATAACCTGCAGAGATAGAGTTGTAATAGCTACCGTTTGACTGGTAGGACAGCGAGAGTTGCTCTCCATCGCCGATAGGCATCAGTCCGCGGTGCATCTTGTTCTTACCAAAGAGGTTACGCATGGAGAAGTTGTTCAGCTTGATACCGATACGTCCGATAATACCAGTCTGACCCCAACCGAGTGAGAATTCCAGCTGGTCGTTAGACTTCTGCTCCAGTTCCCAGTTGATGTCAACGGTGCCGTCCTCGTAGTTAGGCTTGATATCAGGATTTACCTTCTCTGGATCAAAGAAGCCCATAGAAGCGATTTCACGAGCGGAACGCTGGATAGCATCTTTCGAGAAAAGGTCACCAGGCTTGGTACGCAACTCACGGCGAACGACTTCTTCATAAAGGCGGTCGTTACCATAGATACGCACATGACTGATATGCGCTTGTGTTCCCTCTTGAATACGCATCTCAAGGTCGATGGAGTCGCCTACGATGTTGACTTCGACGGGGTCGAGGTTGTAGAACAGGTAACCATTGTTCCAATAGTAGTTACCAATGGCATCGTCGTCTTCCTTCAGGCGCTTGTTCATCAGCTTCTGGTTGTAGATGTCTCCTTTCTTCATGCCTAAGGCTGCATTCAGGTAGTCTGTAGTGACTACGGTATTACCCACCCAGGTGATGTTACGAAGATAGTAGCGCTGACCTTCTTCAAGTTTAACATAGACATTGACATGTTTTTCGTCGACAGTCCATACCGAGTCCTCTAGGATGGTAGCGTCGCGGAACCCCAGTTCGTTATACTTTTCGATAAGCATTTTCTTGGCCTCGTCGTAGCGCTCTGGTGTAAACTTCTTAGCCTTAAACATGTTCTTGAACTTACCTGTCTCATTAATCTTGCCAAATGAGCCCTTCTTGAACATGCTACCTTTGATTTTGCTGTCTTTCAACTGCTCGTTGCCGTCAAAGATAATCTTACGTACTTTCATCTTCGACTTCTTGTCAACGCTAATATCCAGGATAACCTCGTTCTTGCTAGTGACATCGTCACGTTGAACGATTTCTATTTCAGCGTTCTTGTAACCTTTTTCATCAAAGTATTTCTTGGCAAGAATCTTGGCGCGATCCAGCATGTTAGGCGTGATCTGGCTGCCTTTCATGATGCCAAGCTTGGATTCCATATCCTCACGTTCCGATTTCTTCAGTCCAAAATAATTGATGTTGCTGACACGGGGACGAGTAGCCAGATTGATGCAAAGATAAACCTTTGAGCCGACAATGGAGTCTGCGGTAATAGATACCTTTGAGAACAGACCGTGTTTCCAATAGCGTTTGACGGCCTCTGTAATCTCCGTACCAGGCAGGGAAATGGTCTGACCAACGGTCAGTCCTGACAATCCTGTCAGCACATAGTCTTCATATCCTTCTACACCTTTTACCGCCAATCCGCCAATCTCGCAGGTACGAGGTGTGCCTGCATAAGAGATGTCTGGATTGACAATCTTGTCTTGTGCAGCAATGCTGCTAATGAATAGTGAACAATGAATAGTGAACAGTATTCCCACCATCCATATTCTCTTGTTCATTTCCATTCTATTTCTTATTCTCAGTATTTCCATTATATACTTTTCACTATTCACTTTTCATTAGAGGTTAAGCCTCGCCTTCCACCTGTGCTTCCGTCTTGCCAAAGCGTCGCTGACGATTTTGATAGTTGGCAATTGCCTGATGGAGGGCTTTTTCGTCGAAGTCAGGCCAATAGGTGTCACAGAAATAGAATTCTGAATAGGCACATTGCCAAAGCAGGTAGTTGCTGATACGCAACTCGCCTCCTGTACGGATAAGCAGCTCCGGGTCAGGCATGAAGTTAGTCCATAAATGGTCGTTGATGGTCTGTTCGGTGATGTCCTCAGGCTTTAACGATCCCTTCTCAACTTCCTCCGCAATCAGACGAGTGGCACGTGTCAACTCCAATTTAGATGAGTAACTCATGGCTACTACCATTGTCATACCGTCATTGTCCTTGGTCAGGTTCTCCATATAGTGAATCTTCTCCTGAACACTTTTGGGCAGACGTTCTATGTCACCAATCAGTTGGAACTTGACATTGTTGTCTGTGAATAACTCCATCTCGATGAAGCTGAGTACCAGTCCCATCAGAGCCTCAATCTCGTAGGCGGGACGGTTCCAGTTCTCGGTAGAGAAAGTGTATAGCGTCAGGTATTTCACTCCCAGTCGTGCACACTCCGCAGTAATCTTTTTTACGGTGTCCAGTCCGGCTTTATGACCAAACGTACGATCCAATCCACGATCAGTAGCCCATCGCCCATTACCATCCATGATGATGGCAATGTGCTTTGGTATGCGATTCATATCCAATTCTGTAGTCATATTCTCAATTATCAATTTTCAATTATCAATTAGAAGCAAAGCTTCGCTCAGTCCCTGTCGTTATGGCAGGTCTTGCATTTTTCCCAGATGTCATACGTTACCGACAGGCGCAGATGACTGTAGCAGTCGGTGTTTTTGAAGATTCCTGAGCTCTGGATGCCATAGGGGTCTTTTACCCCGTCCAGATAGTCGCTGGAGGTGAAATGCATGGTCCATTCCAGTGCCATATTGACACGGTCGGCCACTTTGTACTTGACACCACCACCTATAGGCAGGTTTACGCCTACCTCTGTTTTTTCAGGTTTCGCAAACGTCATTCCAGCTCCTATATATATATAAGGTGTAATGCGTTTTGCGCCACGATACTCCATTCCTGTTCCGTAGGGCCAGAAGTTGTATTCAAATCTCAACCCCACGTCAAGAAGTCCGTGGTTAAAACTATAGTCCTGCCATGGGGCAGGGTAGTATGTCTTGGCATCCTTTGATGCCCCTTTTATCTTTCCATAGCTCACGTTCATGGCCACTGCCATACGTGGGTCAAACTTGTATTTTGCAAGCAGCGAAAACATGGGCATGGGGTTCTTTAGGATATTCCCATTGAAGTCGCCCAAATAGGTAACCATTCCTATGCCAGCGCCCACTTCTACGCGGTATTCTGGTTGCGTCTGAGCACTTACTGATGTGGTCAGTGCTAGCAGCAGGATGATAGCCAGGCCCTTTCGCATGCTAATCGGTTCTATTTATAAGTCCATCCGGCGCTGTTCAGACGTCCTTTCCAGACTTCGCCTGTCCCAGTGCAGAACAGCCAGATATTATTGTCATTGTCAACCACCGAACTGATGGTTACAGTTTCTTTATTGCCCATATCTTCAGGGAAAGCATAGATTTTGTCCTTTATCTTCCATGTAATACCATTGTCGCGGCTTTGGTATATCTTCAAGTAGGGCTTGCTCTCAATAGAGAATACTGGAAACTTTCCGAATGCCAAAAGACCATCTTCGTAGCATAACAGGTTGTAATCTGTGAGTCGTGGAAGCAGAAAATCCTCCATGGAACCAAGATCCATATAGCTCCATGAGCCACCTTCTTTGAAATCGTCGAAATCAACGATTTTTCTCCATACAGCAGCATATCTGTCGTTGGTTCCAGCAGGACGGTTGCCTATCATGATAACCTGCTCGCATCTTTCTGCCATATAGACGGGGTAGTTGACTATGGTGATATCCTCGGAGGGAAGCATCGATGGTTTGTCGTTATTGTCAATTGCCCAGGTCTCTCCAGCATCTTTGGAAACCATGATTTTGTTTTCCATAGACAGGGCATATAGTTCAAAAGTACTGGCTCCAATCAGTTGCTTGATAGGCTGTTCTGCTTGGTAGCTGGCTGGAGTCCATTGATCACCGTCCGTACTCACATAGAGAACATTTTGGTCGTATAGGAAGAAGTAGCCGAGCATCGTAGTAACATTCTTCCATGCATTGGAAGAGAAGTTCATGGTCTTGCCAATTCTTTCCCAGTTATTGTCATCTTTAATGCGGATAATCTGTGTCTTATCGTCCAAATCACCAAAGAGATAGATTTTGTCGTTATGGTAAAGGGCTTTCATGCCTTTCATCCGCTCTACTTCACTAGAACTTTTCAGCTCGTTCCATACAAACTGGTTGCCATCTTCCTTGTGGACGTTTACCTTGACAGTATAGTCAGTATAGCCCTGACCGTCGCTTGACATTATTCTGACGGTACGTGGACTGCTGAAGTCAATACTGTCAGAGGCTGTGTAATAATAGTAGGTGTCCTCTTCTTTAAGGTCCTTAAACAGGGCAATACCATTATTGGCAGTGGTGATAGAGCACAATATGTGTTCATAATCAGTACCTACTGGCAAAGAGTCGTTATTGTAGATTTCTCTGTTTACCTGGTCTATGGTGAACTTATAAGTGTTTCCTTTGTATGTTGTCTTGGTAACCGTAATGTCTCCTTCGTCATCTATGGTGGTGGTGTACTTGGTCAGGTTACCCAATGAGAAAGCAGTGATGGCAGCATCACTGTAAAGCGTGGTTTCTTTTTCTGAACCTGCACACGAGGCCATGATTAGTATCGTGGTCATTAGTGTACATAGTGTTCTTATCTGTTTCATTGACATGGTCTTATCCAATTTTGGGTGCAAATTTACGCACAATTCTGCAATTTTGAGCATATTTCTACCTTTTATTAAGTTAAATATATTATAAAAGGCGATATTTTAGGGATTGTTTGCAAAAAAGAGCGCGGTATGACTCTCTCACTCCGCGCTCTTTCCTTCAACGTATGTCGGTATGAATGAGTGTTATTACACTCAAGACAGTAGCTAAAGCCACAGCTGCCAACATCATCGTTGTCTGAAAATCTAATAACATAATCTTTACCTTAATTTTACTACTAACCTAATGAATATAATCAAATAATCGTCTCGATTATCAGGTGCAAAAGTACAAAGAAAAGTGAATAGTGAAGAGCGAATAGCGGAAAATTTGCTGTCTCCAACGTTGTTTTTGACGTATATCAAAAAAAGGCCACACCTTTCGGCGCAGCCTTTAATTATGTATTGTACATGATTACTTACAGCTTTGGACCAGCAGCTACTAATGCCTTACCAGCCTCGTTGCCCTCGTACTTCTTGAAGTTCTTGATGAAGCGGGCAGCCAGATCCTTAGCCTTCTCCTCCCACTCAGCAGCAGTAGCGTAAGTGTCGCGAGGATCAAGG
>CACXTX010000062.1 GCA_902770635.1 uncultured Prevotellaceae bacterium
CAGAAACACTAAAGAGGTCGTATAGGCTGACAAGTGTTAAATATATAGTTAAATCGCATAATATGTTTGGAATTTACCATAGAATGCGGTTCCGCTGTGTCACAAAAGGTTGTCATGATTGTCAATTGTCATGACTGTCATTAAGGATTCTAAAGAAAATCGGGTAAATCTTGCGGTTACGTCTTGAAAAATGAAATAAAAACGATGAAGATTTGGCAATCCAATAAATAATGCCTACCTTTGCAGCAATTTAATTAAACTATTCTAAAAACATGTCTACATTAACTATTTTTATTGTCATCCTCTTCTGCATCGGCTACTTCTTCATAGCCATTGAGAGCGTGACAAAAATCAACAAGGCAGCCATTGCCCTGTTGATGTTCGTGGGCTGCTGGACACTCTTCATGATTGACCCGGGCAGCTACATTGCAACAGCCATCGGCGAAATGAAAGCGTCGGCTGTAAGTTCTGTCATTGAGCACCATCTGGGCTCTACAAGCACGACGCTGTTCTTCCTCATGGGAGCCATGACCATCGTGGAACTGGTGGACCAGAACGGAGGCTTCAACTTTGTACGCGACACGCTGCAGACCAAGAGCAAGAGGTCGCTGCTGTGGCGCATAGCCTTCATGACGTTCATCCTGTCGGCCATTCTGGACAACCTGACTACGTCGATTGTGATGATTATGATTCTGCGCAAGCTCGTGAGCGACCAGAAAGACCGTCTGATATATGCTGCCTTGGTAGTGATTGCGGCCAATTCGGGTGGAGCCTTCTCACCCATTGGCGACGTGACCACCATCATGCTGTGGAACAAGGGCGTCATCACGGCAGCCGGCGTCATCATGGAGATATTCATCCCGTCGCTGGTGTCCATGATGATTCCTGCCTATATCCTGTCGCTGTCGCTGAAAGGCGATTTGACGTTCACCAAGGAGCAGGCACAGACCGTGGCCGCCAGCGAACTGACCACGTCGCAGCGCAAGACCATCTTCTTCCTGGGTGTGGGCGGACTCATCTTCGTGCCCATCTTCAAGACCATCACCCACCTGCCGCCGTTTGTGGGCATCCTGCTGGTGCTGGGTGTGCTGTGGACCGTGACCGAGATGTTCTATGCCAACCTGAAAGAGTCTGAGGAAAGGGGTGCCATGCAGAAGCGCGTGACCACCATGCTCAGCCGCATCGACATGTCAACCATCCTCTTCTTCCTGGGCATCCTGATGGCCGTGGCCTGTCTGGAGACCATTGGCGTGCTGACCCTGCTGGGCAAGACCCTCGACGTGGCCTTTGAGGGCAACCACTATCTGGTGACAGGCATCATTGGCGTGCTCTCGTCTATCGTTGACAACGTGCCCCTGGTGGCAGGCTGCATGGGTATGTATCCCGTTCAGGCAGCAGGCGACATGGCCATTGACGGCATCTTCTGGCAGTTGCTGGCCTACTGTGCCGGTGTAGGCGGTTCCATGCTCATTATCGGCTCGGCTGCCGGTGTGGTTGTCATGGGTCTGGAGAAGATTACCTTCGGGTGGTACATGAAGAAAATAACGTGGGTAGCCTTCGTGGGCTATCTGGCCGGTATCTTCACCTATTGGCTGGAAAAGACGTTCCTTTTCTAAGGTAAAAAGGAAAAGTGAAAAGTGAAAAATTTGCTGCTGCCATTAAAGTCCGGTAGGAAATTTTTCACTTTTCACTTTTCACTTATCACTTTCCTTTTCCCTTTTCACTTTTCACTTTTCCCTTAAATTGGTATCCAGAACCAGAACGTGGAGCCTTTGCCCACTTCGCTGTCCACCCCAATCTCGCCACCACACTTGTCGATAATGGCTTTACAGATAGAGAGTCCCAGACCGGTGCCCTGTATATAGTCGTTGAGCTTGACAAAGCGCTCGAAGACACGGCCTAGCTGGTCACGGGGAATGCCGGCACCGGTGTCCTCGCAATAGACGTAGAGCCCCTGTCGTTCCTGTCGCACCTCGGGGCGATAGCCCACACGGATGTGCCCCTGGTGGGTGTACTTGACGGCATTGGTGACAAAGTTGGTGATGACCTGCTGAATACGGCTCTTGTCGATGCAGACGGGCAACGTGTCGCAAGGGCTGTCGCTCTGGAACTCGACGCCAGGCTCCTGAATGCGCTCGGCCAGCGACTTGCAGACATCGCTGAACTCCGTCACGAAGTCGATGTGCTCCGAACGTATCTGCATGGCGTTGGCATCGACATTGGAGAGCTCGAGGATGTCGTTGACAAGACGCAGGAGCATGTCGCAGTTGTTATGGATGATGCGTATCATCTCGCGTTTCTCGTCAGGCGACTCGATGGTTTGCAACAAGTCGGAGAAGCCGACGATGGCATTCAACGGCGTGCGAATCTCGTGGGTCATATTGGCCAGGAAGACGGACTTCTGGTGGCCGGAGTCGTTGGCACGCTCCGTCTCACGCTTCAGCTGTTCCTGCTTGTGCATGATGTCGTTGATGTTACGCCAGATTCCGAAGCTGCCCTTCAGCTTGCCATGCTCGTCATACTCAGGGATGCTGTTGATCTGTACCCATTGCAACTCCGTAGTAGATTGCGTGATGACAGGATACACCTGTCCGACATAAACCAGAGGATGGTCCAGCGCCTTATAGGGGTCTTCCAAGGCTCGCACGAAGTCGTCGTCCTGGTTGACGAAGATGCCACGCAAATCGTCGAGGGGAAACGAATGGGCAATGGTGCTCAGACCATTATAGAACTCGACGCAGTTACGCTCTATGGAGATGCGCCAGGGTTGCATGTGACAGTTCTCCATCATATAGCGCAACTCCGTCTCATAAACCTGGATGGCCTCATTAGCTTTCTTGATCTGCTCCTCGTTCTGCTTCTGCTGCAGATAAAGCTGACGCTCCTCGGTGACATCCCGCGTGGCAATGGCGAGATAGACCAGCTTGCCTGCCTCGTCGTGAATGGGATGGAGGCGGATTTCCAGGTATTCGTTGATGTTGCGCTCAGGAATGACACTTTGCGAACAACCCCAATATTCGGTGAGGTTATTGCGGTCGAGCACCTCGTTGAAGGGGAACAGGTCGAAAAGATTGTTGTTCGAGAAGAAGGCATCGTCAACCTCGCTGTCGAAGTGACAGATTGTACGCATTTGCTCGTTGGCATCCAGCAGCCAGCCGTCAGGGGAATAGAAGGAGAGGCCGATGATGGAATGCTCGAAAATCTGCTTATAGCGTTCGGACAAGGCCTCCTCTTCCTGTTGCTGCTCATGGAGCTTGGTCTCGTCAACCAGTGTACTGATGATGCTGACGGGCTGTTCTTTGCCCTCAGCATACTCGGCAACGCTGGTGTTGTGCAGACAGCCCCAACGAGGCTCGCCACCCGTGTAGTCGAAATTCCACCGGTAGTCGAACTCCACGCTCCGTTGGCTTCCCGCAATGAGTGCCCTGATGTTAGTGAGCACGGTATCGAGGTCGTCTGGATGAACATGCTTCTTATAGTCTTCGAGACTGAGACCTTCGTCGGGCAACATGTGTCCGCTCAACTTGCTGAGATACTGACGGGAGATGTCATAGATAATGACATTATTGGCACTGATTTCCAGGGCTTTCACCATCAGGTCGTGAGCCGTAAGTGTGCGCGCGACGCTATGACGGCGCAAACGACGAAATATATTAGAGAATAACGACATCATAAATCATTGTTTGGGTTGATACGACGTTTTATGACCTTAGCCTCACAAGGTACGGAGATCCATACCGTGGCACCTTTGCCCAACTCTGACTCAAAATCAATAGTACCTCCCATTTGCTGGACAAGCGACTGGGCGATAGGCAGGTCTAGGCCTGTTCCGCAAAGCTTCTGATTCTTATCACGTATAAAGCGGTCGAAGATATGTGGCAACGTCTCGGCATCGATGCCCATGCCATCGTCCTCGAAACTGATGGTGAGCTCGCCACGACGATACTCACAACGGGCACAGATATTGCCCTCTTCCAGGAATTGGCTAGCCACAAAGCATACCCGCTCAATAGCCATACCCAAGTTGGAGTCATCAATATCGACTACCAGACTTTCGTAAGGACAGTCTATCGCGGTTTTCACCTTAGGCGACATATTGCTCCACCCCATCTGACAATGTCCCTCGAATACCTGGGCAAAGTCAATATCCGACTTGTTGTACTCTATCATGTTGGCATCCAGACGAGAGAGGAACAGGATATCATTGATCAGGCTTAACAGGATATTCGAACTCTGCTTAATCTGTTCGACAAAGAAGGCTTCGTCAGCCTCGTCGTGCTCAGTCTCAAACAGGTCAGCAAAGCCTACGACATTATTCAATGGGGTACGAATCTCATAACTCATGTTCGTCAGGAACGATTGCTTGAGCAATTCGGTTTCCTGAGCCTTCTTGGTCTCAACAGCCAGGCGGCGCTCTGTCTCCACCATATCGGTCATGTTACGACAGACACCGAAGTAGTGCTCCACCTGACCATCCTTGTCAAGAATGGGCACCATATTGAACTGCAACCAAATCTGCCGGCCTTTCTCGTCACGAATCTCGGTCTCGATAGTCTCCTTGATGTTATATCTGGTCAGATGGTCCATGCGATTCAACGCACTGGAAATGGTACGACGGAAACGAGGAGTAGCCAGGCGGATGCAGCGCAACTGCGACATACGCAACTGTTCCTCGTTGATGGTGTCGGAGAGTTGGAACGTGAAGTTCTTCGGACTGTATGACACGAAACGGACACCACTGACCCGCAGGGCGTAGTTGATGTTGGTAATATACTCATGGACATTCTGCGTAGCCCGGCGCAGGCGCTCTGCTCCCTCCCGCTGGCGATGGACGGACTCTACCATTTCGGTAATGTCGCGGCCACACATATAGAGACCTTCCAGTTCGCCCTTGGCATTACGAAGCGGATTAATGGTGGAGTCGTAATACATCTTTCCCTTTAGTCCGAAGCGGTCCGTCTGATATATCTTGTCTTTGAGATGGCTAAAATCAACCAGTGTGGTAGTACGGGTGTTCTCCATCTGTTGCAGGTCGCCACCCGAATACATCGGGTTGTTCTGAAGCAGGAACCTGTCCTTGATTACCTTTTCACGATCCTTTACGCCAAAAGCCTGGCAAGCCTTGTCATTGATGTCCTGGATGACGCCATTCTTGTCGTAGAACACCATGTCGAGCAAGGAAGTGTTGAACACCGTATGATAACGCATGAGCAACTGAGACACCTGTTGCTGCTTATGGACCTCGTTGGTAATGTCGTGCTGTATGCCCAATATGCTACTAACATAGCCGTGCTTGTCACGTCCTGCCACCGATATATTGACATCATAGATGCGCTGCGATTCAGGGGTGTTACTTCTGACTCTTACCACACTGGATTCTTTTTTGCCTTCGCTCACATCGACAAGAACCTGACTAAGCTCTTCATAATCGTCACGATTGAACAAGCGGGAAAATTCTACAAGATTATACGTTTCATCATATTTTCCAGAGTCGGAAAGATAGAGATAATGGCGCTGAGCCATATCGTAAATCCAGATGCGCTGCTTGCTGGCTTTCAGGATAAGGGCCAGACGTGAATTCTGGCTTTGACGGGCATTGTCCACCTCTTGGCGCTGATCGAAAAACAAACGTTTAAAGAAGGTTAGAACGTTGTATGGCATCATTGTTGGTAGTTATTGGATACAAAATAGTGTGGCAAAGATATAAAACTTATGCCACACTACAAAATTTTTGGATATGTTTTTTCTCTTAGAGGGGATATTCCTCAAAAGCATAGAGCACTGTAGAGAGGTAGCGCTCACCGGTATCGGGCAATAGGGCGACAACCTTTTTACCTGCATTCTCAGGGCGCTTGGCCACCTGAACAGCTGCATAGAGGGCAGCACCGGCACTGATGCCCACCAACAGACCTTCCTGCTGGGCAATCTCACGACCCGTACGGATGGCATCGTCATTCTCGACGTCAAACACCTCGTCAATGACATGGGCATCATAAGTCTTGGGAACAAAGCCGGCACCGATGCCCTGAATCTTGTGAGGTCCGCTCTGGCCGCCATTCAACACAGGGCTGGACTTAGGCTCTACGGCGATGATTTTCACGTTGGGGTTCTGCTCTTTCAGGTACTTACCGATGCCCGATATGGTGCCACCGGTGCCCACACCTGCCACGAACACGTCCACCTGGCCATCGGTATCGTTCCATATCTCAATACCTGTAGTAGCATAATGCTTTGCAGGGTTGGCAGGATTCTCAAACTGCTGCAGGATGATGCTGCCAGGAATAGAGTCGCGCAACTCCTCAGCAGCACGGATAGCACCAGCCATACCGTCCTTGCCACTGGTCAGACGTACCTCTGCGCCATAGGCCTTCACCAGATTACGACGCTCCACACTCATGGTCTCGGGCATCGTAAGAATCAAATGATAGCCTCTTACTGCGGACACCAAAGCAAGTCCTACGCCTGTATTACCACTGGTTGGTTCGATAATGGTTGCACCAGGCTTCAAGAGTCCTTTCTGTTCTGCATCTTCTATCATAGCCAGGGCGATACGGTCTTTCACGCTGCCTCCAGGATTAAAAAATTCCACCTTGGCGATAACTGGGGTCTTCAGGCCCTTCTCTGCTGAGAACTTATTCAGTTCAAGTAATGGGGTGTGACCTATCAAGTCGGTCAACTGTTTTGCAATCTTTGCCATAATTCATTCTTTGTTTTTATATTTGCTACTTATATTTTGTCGAAAGCCTGCTGGAGGTCATCAATGATGTCGTCAATATGCTCTGTACCAATGGACAAGCGGATGGTAGAAGGAGTGATGTGCTGCTGAGCCAACTCCTCGGGAGTCATCTGCGAATGGGTGGTGGTATAGGGATGGATGACCAGGCTCTTCACATCGGCCACATTAGCCAACAGCGAGAAGATCTCCAACGAGTCAATGAACTTCCACGCCTCTTTCTCTCCACCCTTGATCTCGAAAGTGAAGATAGAGCCTGCACCATTGGGATAGAGCTTCTGATACAACGCATGGTCGGGATGAGAGGCTACGGAAGGATGATTTACCTTGGCCACCTTAGGATGGTTCTGCAGGAAGTTGACCACCTTGAGGGCATTCTCCACATGACGCTCTACACGCAGGCTCAATGTCTCCAGACCTTGTAATAATATAAACGCATTGAAGGGTGAAATGGTTGCACCGGTATCACGAAGAATGACGGCACGGATGCGGGTTACGAAGGCTGCTGCACCTGCCACATCGGCAAAGACGGCACCATGATACGAGGGATCGGGTTTGCCCAACGTGGGGAACTTATCGGCATTCTTTTTCCAGTCAAACTGTCCACCATCAACGATGACACCACCCAGTGAAGAACCATGACCGCCAATAAACTTGGTGGCTGAGTGTACCACCACATCTGCACCATGCTCGATAGGACGAATCAGGTAAGGTGTGCCAAAGGTGTTGTCGATGATCAGGGGGATGTTATGCTTATGGGCTACCTCTGCCAGTGCATCAATATTGGTCACGTCACTATTAGGATTGCCAAAGGTCTCGGCATAGATAGCCTTGGTATTGGGAAGAATGGCAGCCTCGACAGCAGCGAGGTCGTTTACATTGACAATAGTGTTCGAAATACCCTGCGTAGCCAAGGTATGGGTAATCAAGTTGAACGATCCGCCATAAAGGTTATCAGCAGCTACAATATGGTCGCCAGCCAAAGCTATATTTTGAAGGGCGTAAGTGACGGCTGCTGCGCCACTGGCTACGGCTAATCCTGCCACACCACCTTCCAAAGCAGCTACACGGTCTTCGAAAACGCCCTGGGTAGAGTTGGTCAATCGACCATAGATATTGCCTGCATCACGAAGACCAAAACGGTCGGCAGCATGCTGTGAGTTACGGAACACATAACTGGTGGTCTGGTAAATGGGAACAGCACGTGCGTCAGTAGCGGGGTCGGGCTGTTCCTGTCCTACATGCAATTGCAAAGTCTCGAAATGAAGTTTTTTGTTGTTGCTCATAATTGTTCTTTTTTTATTTGTTAATATGTTATTATGTCTTTAAAACAAGTTATTATGTCTTTCCGACGGTGCAAAGGTACGGCGAAAATCTGATACCCTAAATAGCACAAATGGGGCATTCTGCATACCATAATCGTGGTATTTCGCTAAAAGCTCCTATATATAATAAGGTATAAGAAAGAAAAATATATACCCAAAATTCTTGCGTATTTGGAATTTAATCCGTATCTTTGTCCGAAGAAAATAATAATCACACGAATATGATTGACGTAAAACAAACATTAAATGGTGCAGAAGAGCGCATGCAAATGGCTGCTATGTTCCTGGAAGAGGAACTGAGCCGTGTACGTGCCGGTCGTGCAAATGTAGCCATCCTTGATGGCGTTCGCGTAGAGTCTTACGGTTCTAAAGTTCCTTTGAACCAAGTTGCCAACATCTCAACACCTGATGCCCGTACCATTGCTATTAAGCCTTGGGACAAGAAACAAATCAGGGATATTGAAAAAGCTATCATGGATAGCGATGTAGGCATCACCCCTGAGAACAATGGAGAGATTATTCGTCTGGGTATCCCCCAGCCTACCGAGGAGCGTCGCCGCGACCTGGTGAAGCAATGCAACAAGATTTGCGAGAAGGCCAAGGTGGAGGTACGCAACGTACGTGGTGACATCAAGGAAAAATTGAAGAAGGCTATCAAGGACGGCCTCTCTGAGGACAACGAGAAGGATGCAGAAGCTGAACTCCAGAAGATTCACGACAAGTACATCAAGAAGCTTGACGAGCTGATGGAGGCCAAGAACAAGGAAATCATGACCGTCTAATTCATAATGCATAATTCATAATGCATAATTGACATTGAAGGGACTAGTCATTAAGAATACTGGAAGCTGGTACACCGTTTTGACGGACGATGGCCAGCTACTTGATTGTAAGGTAAAGGGCAATTTCCGCATCAAGGGAATTCGCTCTACCAATCCTGTTGCTGTAGGCGACCGCGTCACGATAGGCGAAGGCAATTGGATTACGGAGATAGAAGACCGTCGCAACTACATCATCCGTAAATCAATCAACCTGTCGAAACAAAGCCATATCCTGGCTGCCAATGTCGATCAAGCACTGCTAGTTGTTACCGTCGTAAAACCAGAGACTTCAACGACCTTCATCGACCGTTTTCTGGCTTCAGCCGAGGCTTATCGCGTACCTGTCATCCTGATATTTAATAAGACAGACCTCCTGACAGAAGAGGAGTTGCACTACCAACAGATGATGATGAACCTGTATGAGACCATTGGCTATGAATGCAGGGCCATCTCGGCTACCACAGGGCAAGGCGTTGAGGAACTGCGCCCCTTGCTGGAAGGAAAAATCACCCTGCTCAGTGGGAATAGTGGCGTTGGAAAATCGACACTCATCAACAGCATTGTTCCCCATGCCAACCAACGTGTGGCAGACATCAGTGAAGCCCATCAGACGGGCATGCACACCACTACCTTCTCTGAGATGATTCCTCTCTCCTTTCACCTCTCACCTCTCACCTCTAATAATGGATGGCTCATCGACACTCCAGGTATCAAAGGATTCGGTACGTTTGATATGGAGAAAGAGGAATTGACCAGCTATTTCAAGGAAATCTTTGAGTTTTCCAAGCAATGCCGTTTCTCTGACTGTACCCATACCCACGAACCTGGTTGTGCGGTTCTGAAAGCAGTGGAAGATCACTACATTGCTCAGAGCCGCTACCAGTCTTACCTCTCCATGCTTGAGGACAAAGATGAGAATAAGTATCGTGAGGCGTATTAGCCTTACCTTATTCTCTGAAGTGTTGCCTTCATATCACTGTCATCCACCGACAGGATTTTACCTCCCTCGCTAAGAATCATCCTAGAGCCTTTGTCCTCTATCTTGATGACGCCGTTGTTAGCAGTATAGCGTGATTTATAATTATAGAACTTAGTCTTGAGCACCAGGTCGGCCTGCCATAACTTGCGGTTGGCCCAGCTGACGCCCAGTTCTTTGGCACGCTCTTTATCCATGATGATTTTCATTTTCATCCGCATGTCATGGCTATTGATAAACTCGATAGTCACTGTCATGGTGAAGATTTCATTCATCACTGTCACACGTTCTTTACGCTGCTCAGGGGTCTCATTGTCTTTAGTGCCAAGCAGATGAGTAACACTCATGTTTCCGTTGAAATAGATACGTCCCTTCATATCCTGTGCCTGAATGGTGAGAGACAATAGGATACTGACGATTACAAATAATAACTTTTTCATTTTTTTATTTAATTGTTATTGTATATCTTGACATAAAGGATGCTCCAGGTTGGAGATGGTTCATCAGTGGTTTGTCCTTAAACTCGCCGTTGAAACCACGAGGGTCACCAATACCATACCAAGGTTCGATACATACAAAGGGAGCCTGTTTGTCATAAGGGCTCCAAAAGGCGCAAACGGGGGTCTTATAATCAACTGTCACAGCAGGCTCGCCATCGGTGTCCATCAGCATGGCCCTACGGGTCTGGCTCTTATGAATCTTCACACTGTCGTTACGAAAGAAATTGTTGTTAATCTCCATAATACCCATATCTGCCTCCAAAGGTACCTCCACCATATCATGACTGCCGTCAGCATAGCTCTTCAACGCGTCCATCGGTTCCTCGTTGTCCAGTTTAATGAGGCCTTCCAGCTTTCCACCTGGAACATTGAAAGCAGGATGCCCACCAATCTGGAAATGGATCTCCTGGGCATCGGTATTCTCTACATGCCAGATGACATGTATTCTGTTGCCCTCCAAACGATAAGTAATGGCGAGATTGAAATGATAGGGATACACCTTCAGTGTCTCTTCATTGTCATGAAGAGCAAAAGTGACCTTCTCTGGTGATTGAGAGACTAAAGTAAATTCACTGTCACGTGCAAAACCATGACGCGGCAAGTGATATTCCTTACCATCCACACGATAGGTATTGTCATTAACACTGCAAACCAGTGGGAATAAAATAGGTGAATGGCGAGGCCACTCAGCACCTGCCTGCCACATAAATTCCCTACCCTCACTGTCTTTCACACTCTGGAGCTCGGCTCCTTTCTCAGCAACGCAAATGGTCAGCTGTTCATTCTTTAGTTCTACCATAATAGTATATTATTTGAGTTGTTTTACCCATGTTATGATGTCTCTGATGACTTCTTCAGAGAAGGTTTCTTCTATGGTACCATATTCTGTGGGCAGACCTGTCTTGCAGTGTTGGAACAAGTGGTTTAGACCATCATACTGTTTGATAAGGTTTTGCTTGTTTTTGGGCAGAGTGCGACGCAGGGCGGGTACACTCTGACTGGCGACAACCTGACAGTCTTTACTGCCATTCAAAGCCATTACAGGGCATTTGATTTTAGCGATATCGTTCTGAGGGTCGTAGTCGATGAACCACTGAATCCAAGGACTTTGTTTGATTTGAGGCATTTCGCGTAGTTTCTCTATGGTGAGATCCTTAGCAGCTTCACCTCCTAGCAATTTGTTCTGTGCCAGCAGAACACTATCACCCTTCACAGCAGGGCCTGCCAGTGAGACAATGAAATCTACTTTTTTCTGTGCGCCCAACATAAAGGCTATCGAGCCACCTTCGCTATGACCCAGAATGCCCACCTTCTTGAATCGTTTAGATGAACGGAGCCACTCGATACCCGCCGCAGCATCTTCGGCAAAATCTTTGGTGGTGACGTTGGCATCCATACCACCAATAGATTTGCCCGTCGCCCTGTCGTCATAACGTAGGGTGGCAATGCCCGCACAAGCCAACCTGTCGGCTATTACTGCGAAGGGTTTATGTTCGAACACCTCTTCATCTCGGTTCTGCGCACCACTGCCCGTCACCATCAGGAGTACGCATTTGGCATCGGCTGGAATGGTGAGTGTTCCCGCGAGTGTGGCTCCCGCCTTATCGTTGGTAAATGTCACTTCTTCTGTCTCGTATGGATATGGTGGTTGGGGAGTTTGTGGACGACGGCGAACCAATGAGCCTTGTTTCAGCGTCAGTGGTAGCGCAGTCAACCCCTGCACAAACGTTCCTCGCAACTCGCCATCCACCAATCGCCCACCATACAATGCCACTAATTTAGGCATCTTAACGAGTATCGAGTCAGCAGAAATAAAGGCTACCTGTCCTGCTATATCCTTGGCTCCTTGGTCAGGACTGTCCAACCGACAGGTACTATCATTGTCAACATGCAACACAAGCGCCAGCTTCATCATGCCCGCATCCAGTTCACCACTCCAAGTTCCACGAATGTTTTGGGCAGAGGCAATAATACCAATGCAGGCTAAGGCTAGGGTTAAGAACAGTTTTTTCATTCTGTCTTCTGGATGAGGTAAATAAATACAAAACCAATTTACTTTCTTTAAATCAAACTTCTCCTGTTCCATTGTCTTTCTTCTTTTTAGGCAGACGCTTGGCTTTGCGCAGAGCTTCTGTGATAATCCATTGTAGCTGGCCGTTGGTGCTGCGGAACTCGTCCGCAGCCCATGCCTCTATCGCATTCATGGTGTCAGCATCAACGCGCAGAATAAAGCTCTTGGTAGTCTTTTCTGCCATCCATTAATGATTTAGCGTTCCAGTGTTTACAACTGGCTGAGCATTATCATCACCACAGAGCACGACAAGCAGATTGCTGACCATAGCAGCCTTCTTATCATCATCAAGTTCTACAATTTCCTCGTCGGAAAGTTTGTTGAGCGCCATCTTCACCATGGACACAGCACCTTCTACAATCTTCTCGCGAGCCTGAATGATAGCATCAGCCTGCTGACGACGCAACATAACGGCTGCTATCTCAGGGGCGTATGCCAAATAGTTGATACGAGCCTCAACGACCTCAATACCTGCCAATGCCAGACGCTCATCGAGTTTCTGCTCCAACTGCTCGTTAATCTCATCAGCATTCGAACGCAAGGTGGGTTCATCAGTATCGTTGTCATAGGCATACTGACCAGCCACCTGACGGAGGGCAGCATCGCCTTGCACACGGACAAACTTTTCCAAGGCATTCATCAGACCCTTAGCATCTGTCCCTACCGTACTGGGATTTGAAGCCATCGTCTGGGTGTCCACCTCAAACAATGCCTTATAGGTATCCTTCAACTTCCACACCAGCACCAGTCCTATCATGATGGGGTTACCCGACTTATCATTCACCTTGATAGGTTCTGCATCGAGGTTACGGGCACGAAGACTTACCTTCTTAGTGCCATAGAAGGGGTTTATCCAATAAAAGCCCGTTTCTCCGAAAGTTCCCGAATACTTGCCGAACCAAGTGATAACTCTGGCCTCGTTGGGCTCCAACTGAAGGAAACTGCACATGCAGATGATATCAGTCACCAACAACAGGATGCTACCAACCAGAAGCCAGACGCCATTTGTTCCATTGCTATCATCCAGTTGGATGATTCCGAAGACAATGCCTACAACAGCAGCAAAGAACAGTGCCAAGACCAAGAACAGCATTACAAAGCCGTTCAGCACTGTACCTTTAAATTTGAATTCTTTTGTTTCCATACTACTTTAATATTTAATCTATTCTATGATATCATTTTGATATCGCAAAGATATGGCGACTTTTTGAAATAACAATGGAAACACTTGGATATTTAATATTATTTAAGTACTTTTGCAGCATGAATCTACAAGATAAGCGCATTGCGGTATTACTTTCAGGAGGTGTTGACTCCAGTGTAGTCCTTTACGAACTGGTACGTCAAGGACTTCAGCCCGACTGTTTCTATAT
>CACXTX010000063.1 GCA_902770635.1 uncultured Prevotellaceae bacterium
GGAACACAAGCATGAGGACAAGCACCATCACTATCTGCGCCGTGAGTTCAGCTACTCTAACTACGAGCAGAACTACGTACTGCCAGACGATGTTGTGAAAGACAAGATTTCTGCCAAGGTCGAGGACGGCATCCTGACCATCACCATGCCGAAGACCGAACCGAAGGAGAAGGTCACCAAGGCCATTGAGGTCTCGTAAACAGTTCATCTTGCTAATTAGTAAATCCCTGACTTGCTTTGCAGGCCAGGGATTCTTGTGTATAGCATTTCCTCATATTTCGTTAAAACTTGGGACAAAGGTAATAATAATAATTTTATTTTTTGTACCTTTGCCGAAATATTAGTAAAATAAACAATATGACAGAGCAATTTGAAAATCAGCTGCATCGGGACTTGCACCAGTTTCTTTTTTCCATGAAGGAAGTGGACGAGCGTCTGCCAGAGTGTCCTGATGTCGAGGATAAATGGGAAGCCATTGCCAAGGCTTATATTCCCGACGGCATCAGGGAGTTTCAGGACTTCCCATCGGCATCCCTTGGCTGGATGATGTATATCGGCATGGCCATTGCCAAGATGTGGGACACGGATTGGGAGATCTATTCCAAGGTGGCTGACCTTTATGCCTACATGCGCGACAAGCGCGGTTACGACAGCATGGATGAATACATCCGCGAGGAAGTCCTTCTGTTGCAAGGCGCTGATTACACCATTCTGGAAAGGATAACAGGCGAATGTGCCTCTCGTGTGTATAATGCCCTGATGCACCAGCATCTGGAACCAGGCACGAAGGAAGCTTTCAACGGCTATGTAGCCTGCCTGCACCAACTATATTTGTTCGGTGCTGCCATGCAGTTGAAGCGTATGGGTTATCACATGACAAAAATGAGATAATTTGACATCATGTAGCGTACAGGCGTCAGCCAGTAAACAGCGTACATACACTGACGAGGCTATCAAAGAGTCAGCCCAAGAGAATGAGAAACTGTTTGAAGAATAATATGAAAGTTGTTGTTTCATCAGAGATAGGGGCCGTATGCCCCGAGTTTGTAGGAGCCTGCATTGAAGCCTCCGTTGTCAATACCCCGTATTGTGAACCCCTTTGGCAAGAAATAGAAGAGCTGGGTGACCGCTTCCGTCAGGAGCTGACCACAGAGACGCTGAAGGATATGACCAGCATTTCAGCCACGCGCCGAATTTACAAGGCTTGTGGTAAGGACCCTTCACGCTATCGTCCAGCCTCTGAAGCGCTTATCCGCCGTCTGCTTCAAGGAAAGGAACTCTATCAGCGCGACACGCTGGTCGATTTGGTCAACCTGGCATCCATTGCCTATGGATATAGTATAGGTGGTTTTGATGCCGACAAGTTTATGGGTGATACCCTGACCATGGGAATCGGTCGTGAAGGTGAGCCCTATGAGGGCATTGGCCGTGGGCAGATTAACATTCACGGTCTGCCGGTCTATCGTGATGCCTTAGGTGGTGTGGGTACTCCCACCAGCGACCACGAGCGTACCAAAATGACGATAGACACCCGTCATCTGGTCGTGCTCATCAACGGATATGACGGCAACGAGCAGCGTGTCAGGGAGAATGCCGAGTACATACAAGGTCTGCTACGCAAATATGCTCAGAGTGATGGCGGAAAGTATCATGTTTACTCAACTCCGAAAGCTGAGTAAGAAGTTGAGGAGTAAAGTAGATAAGAAAAATTATGGCTTGGAAAATCAAATACCGTTGCACCCAATGTGGCTATGAAGCTGAAATATATGAAGGTCGTGGACTCTTCCGACAAGAGATACACGCCGTCTCATGCCCTGACTGCAAGAGCATCCAGAACATCGTGGTGGGTGGGATTATTGCAGACGTGGCACCGTCGTACAGAAGCGAGGTAGGGAGGCTATGCCTGCAATGTGGCAGCGATAACATCAGGGTGTGGGACGGACACACCTGCCCCAAGTGTCAGGGGCAGATGCAGCCAACGGGTGACAAAGAGTTTTGGACCTAACCGAACCTACCTACTTCCATTTATCTATAGTCGAACGATTTTCCCGTTTTTGATATAAAGTCCCTTGCTCGGCTTGCCATTGATACGACGTCCCTGAAGGTCATAGTAAGGAGCGTCGGGAGTGTTGTCAACCGTGCGGATGGCATTGATGGCCGTTACGCCCTGAGGTGTCACCGAAGTACCCATCTTGACGGTAACATCCAATAGAAAATCGCCCAAATAGAATTTGGCATAGTCGGGATATACCATGACGCGAACGTCTTTCTGCTCATCCACTTGGTATAAGACCCCATCGAGGCACAGTCCTATCAACTTGATAGTCTGCCCCTGTGGTATGGAATCATACGATGTACCCGAACTCGGGGTTGCCCCTTCCATGTTTGACTGCATGACAATGGTGAAAGGACTCTGCCACAAACGCGTGTCGTTGTTCTTGACATAGAACTCAGCTTCGAGGGTTTTACTGTCTGGATATTCTATCTTATAGTCCACCATCTGAAGGTCGTAGAAGTGCGGTTTGTTCTCTACAGTGACTTTGGTCTTATCGTGAGTTGGCACCCCCACGAAACACTGCAATTCAACATCTATGTCTCCTTGGCAGGGTACTGTCATGGGATAGCGCAAGGTGGTGCTCTCACCAGGATAGAGTTCGGTGGGACGCGAGGTTGTCTTGGGGTCCAGTGCCGACAAGAACTTTCCATCTTTTGTCTTGCCAACGTTCAGTCTGGTGACAGTACTTACTTCCTCTTCGCCTTGGTTCTCAACGACAACTACCAGAGTGTTCTCCTCCAGCGGTGTCGGTGTTGTTTCAAAGTGGACATCTACGATTTTCAGTTTCATGGAACGACGGAGCGTAGCCTTCGCATCCTTTACATCCACATAGAAGCACTGTCCCTGCTCACAAAATGTCTGCCATGTTGCTGTGGCATCGTCTGCCAGGCGCGCTATCGGCCAGAGTGTGTAGCTGCCATCGGCCAGCGACAGGTCTTTGGTCCTGTAATACTGAGTGATAACGCGACCATTGCTGTACTTGGATGTCGTATCGTTCTGTATGACGGGAATACAAGTTCCATCATCATTCCTGATGCCTATGCCCATATAATAGGCCGTTTCCTCCAAGTTGAAATCCGTGTATGCCGCTTGATAAGCCATAACAGAATCGGCGGTCAACAGTTCGTTGAAAATAGTCAGTTTCTTGATGACTTCAGGAACTTCGGTCTCTTGGCCTGTGCTCTTCTCCATACCGAGTATAATCTGCTGGTTGGTGGCAAAGCCAAGGTCTGTACTGGAGGCAGACCCCACACTGGTGTTGTCTTTGGGGTTCAGCACATTAATGGCGAAGTAGCCGTCATTCTTACCTGCCCATCCCCAATTGACGTGGAACATACCCTTGCCGTCATAGCCGTCAATGACAAACTCATGGCCGCCGCTGGAACTCTGTCCGCCGAAACACACAGGGCGCTTGTGGTTCAGCTCGTTCCATATCACCCAGTAGCGCATCAGTTCGGCAACAGCCATGCGCTGAGCCTCAGTGCCAGGCTGTTCTGTGGTATAGTTGGGCAGCATTTGGTCCCACTTGAATGTGGTGGCTGGCAGTTCAGGCAGTGTGCAGGGCTCTTTGTCATTGTACATGAAGGTGTATGACGGTATCGTGGTCGTGGCATCCTGCGGCCATCGGTGGTAGTACATGATCTGAGCCATTGCTGTAGCCACACATCCCGTGGCACTGTGCTTGCCTTTCCAGTCGCTCTTCTCCGTGCCGTCATAGACGGGTGTCATCAGGTCGTATGGCTCTATCTGATACCACGTTGTCTGGAGCAACGGGGTAATGGGCGCCAAACCGGTTTCTTCAGTCTGCTGAAAGGCTGGGTAACTTTTGCTCAGACGACAGATCTCGTCAGCATAGCTCTGAAGCCATGAACGCATATTGTCAGGCATATTGTCTGCATCAATGCTTCCCGTCAGGCTATATCCCAGAATGGGTATGGTACGGTCGTCGCCAGAGGCAATGACATATCCCCCACCCTCTATGTTAAAAGCATAAAGCAACTGCGCCCCAGCATCGGTTTGCTGCATATTAAGACCTAGCTGTGCGCGATGCATCGCTGTAGAGGCAACTTGATGTTTCTGCATGAATGCACGAGCCTTTTCCATAGCTTCCTGTTGACTGACTTCTGCAGCAAACAGGGTTATTCCTGTAAGGAGAATAATAGATAACGATACAAGTCTTTTCATAGATTTTTATTGTTGGTTTAAAATTTTTATTATTTGAACACAAATTTTTTGCCATGATGGATATACACACCTTTCTTAGTTGGCTTGGTCGCAAGCTTTCTACCACTCAGGTCATACCACGCATCATCACTTTGAGCTTGGGATGAAGAGCCTTGAACGGTGTAAATACCTGTGGGCTGTGCGTTATCAATCCACTGGAAATAATCGAAGAAATCGGTGCCTAACTTCATCAGGAACGAACTACCGGTTTTCAGATGGTCGCTGTCACTGAAGGCGTCTTCTATACGATACATGTTGTTTTCGCCGTTTGGATGGGCATTGCGGAAGGCAAGGTAATTGCCATAGGGCACAACCATATCACCCTTTGAGTGTACAAACTGTATGCGATGTTGTGGTTCCCAACCGGTACAGACGTTATTAGACTCCAGAGCATAGCGCATATCCTCATAGGGATTGCCTGTCGCAGTTGGTGCACTGCTGAAGTTGGCGAGATTCTTCATATAGTTGTAGAAGACTGTGGTAAAGATCTTGTCGAGTCTCCCCCACACTACCGTCTGGGTTCCCCAAATCATGCCTGGCACCTGTTGCTTGAAAAACATCTCGTTCATGTTTTTAGGAGCAGGATAATCTTTTCCCCCAATGTTGACAGAGCCTTTGTCTATCTGGTTAAGCCAAGCTGTGTTGATGTCGTCGCTGCTCATGTTCTTGGTGTTTAACCAGTCTATGACGCCGGTGTCGAGGAACGACTTTTCAAGGAAGTCTTCCAACTTGTGCTTTGACATAGCGGGGTTGCTGGCTATCATGCCATTAATAATCATAGGAAGGACAACGGGTAAGGTAACTTGGTCCTTTCGGTGGGCGGTGGTCACTCCATAGCTGGTGCCATTGTCGTCCATGTAGTAACGCATGGTAGCGATGAGATCGTAGGGACCATCACCACAAAGGGTGCCGCGAAAATGCAGCTTGTCACTGAGGTTGTTTCGTTCGATATAGCGTTGCACGGCAAGAGCCACCGCACCGCCTTGAGAATAGCCAAGGCTGAAGCAACGCCAATCGTTTTTCAGCGGCACGGTGTTGTTAGCTCCGTTGAGCTTGCCGTAAAGCTCCAACCCATAGGTCATAGCATCAACCACCTGCTTGGCTGTTACCTCCTGTACAAGGTAAGGATGCAGCCTGTCTCTCGACACGCCATAGCCCTCGTAGTCGGGTATAATGATAATACTGCGCTTGGCAACGCTTCTATAGGGAGTTTTCTCGTCGTATGCGCTGCCTTCGAACAAGGCAGAGAGCACCACAAACTCAGCATTTGACCTAGTATAACTGGTGGGACTCTGTGAATTGGCAGATATCGTAAAGTGGTTGTACAAGTGTACAGATTCGATGCCTGCACCTGATTCTGGCTCTTTGGGCGTCCAGCAACACAATAGTGACGACAACACCACAGGCTCGCCTGTCACACTGGTTGATGGGTAGTTGAACTTAAAAACCATCTTGCTGTCAGTCAACCTGAAATAGGGTTCCAACTCGGTGGAGGGCGTCGGTGCCTGTGCCCACACGCCCTGTACAACAGCAAGCAACAGTGCTATTACATAATAAACCGTCTTATTCATAGTCCTAATTTAAAATGGAGAAACGACTTTTCTGCCGTTGTGGATGAACACTCCCTTTGTCGGGCGTTTCACCTCCTGTCCATTCAGGTTGTAGTATTTCCCGGTGGCAGGCTGCATGTTGTCTTTTAATTCAGAGATTCCTGTAGCTTCGGTCACCGTCGTATTGAAGGAGAATATCTCATAATTGTCTGTCGTGGTAATCCTGATTTTCACCTTTCCGACCTTTGACGGCGTAAACATGAGGGTCAAGGTAGTCTGCTGACCAGCAGGCAGATAGACACCCTGAAGGCCTCGGTCTTTGACGGTCGGTTCTTTGTCGTTTCCATAGGTCGGCTCTATAAAGAAAACACCACGAAACTCTGCACCATTGTTCTTGAAAGTAGGCTTAAGAATGTTGATTTGGCCCTTGGTTAAAGGTTCATTAAAAGGTATCTCAATCAATTCCAATTGCGGATGCACCTTGCTGAACTTCACCTTTCCTCCACCAATAGGCGTTGCCGTCACATAGATGTCATCCTTTGCCAGCAACTTCCACTCGTCGTAGCCCTCAATGGAAAGCATGGGAACCAGTTTCGTCACCTCTGTCAGTTCCTGGAAGCCCTCATCTCCTGTAAATGTATAACTGCAGAGCAACGTATTGCTAATTTCCACTGTAGACATGGATAACTGCTTCCATTCGCCATTAGTATTCTTGTAGGCCATTGCTATGATTCCCGTCATTTTGTCTTCATAACCATGAACACTAAATTGCACCGTCAGCTCCTTTCCGTCATCGCTGATGATCATTTCATCACCCAGCGAAGCCGAGGGATGGTTTTTCTTGTAAGTCTGTTCCGTCGTGGCAGGCTTCACGCCGATGACAGCATCTTGCGGTGTCGAGTAATCTATGCCTGAAGAACCCGCTCCAGTTCCTTCCCAGCTACCAGGATTCAGCAACGACAGAGAGAAGTAGTTGTCACTGTCGCCTCCCCATCCCCAATTGACGTGGAAAAGTCCTTGTCCGTTGTATCCATCAACTACAAAGGTGTGCGCTCCTCCCCCATAGATGACAGGGCGCTTGGCGGCTATCTCGTTATAGATGAGGTCCTCCCACTCTGCAATACCATAATGGGCACGGGATACATCCTGAAGACCTTGGTCGTAACCGAAATACTTCTTCAGCGCATCAGCGGCCATAAAAGGATTGGTACCCGACTCTTCGGGTGAGTAATTCATTTTCATGCCCTGTCCTGCATAGCGCATCAGCTGAGCCACAGCATCCTGTTGCTCTTTAGTGCCAATGAGCTGTTCGCCTTGATGATACTCATCCAGCATCTTGTCCCATTGGAAAACCACGGGTGGCAGATCAGGCAATGTCTGATAGCCTGTTATGACGCCTCCTTGCCATAACTCCAGCTTGTATCCGGGAACAGCCTTGCAGGCCTCCTTAGGCCATTTGTGATAAGCCATCACCTGTGCCGTTGCCGTACAGGTACAGCCCGTCACACATAGCTTTCCTTTATTATCTCCTACACCTTCATAGACAGGACACATATTATAATAAGGCTCAGTCTGGCTCCATTTCGTGCTCATCAGCGTGGCAATGGCAGCCTTCGGTGCCCTTCGGGTCTGGCCTTCCCATCCTATCGGATTACCGTCCTTCGCCTGCAGGTTACCCAGGGCTGCTATACGCTTTGCATAGTCCTTCAGCCAACCCTTCATGTTTTCAGGCATCCTGTCCCAATCCAGCGCTCCCGTCGTGCTATATCCCAACACGGGAATCGTACGGTCGTCACCCGACACGATGACAAATCCGCCACCCTCCAGGTTAAAGCCGAAGAGACCCTCCACCTCCATAGATGCTGTTCTCATCGCCGTTTGCTGTCCCGCGCGTCGTGCGCTACTGTTCATGCCCTCTTGTTGCGCTACGAAGACACGAGCCTTCTCCAGAGCCTCTTGCAGGCTCACTTCCTCAGCCTGTGCTGTCACCACTGGTGCCAACATCAATACTGCGAGCATCCATGTGCTCAAATTCTTTAGTGTATTCATTTTTCCCATCTTTTTATCTTTTTCTATCGCTTGCAAAGATACAAAAAAAACACGAAAATAATAACGTAACATTATTTATTTATGGTTTTCGGGTGAAATTCGACAAAAAATAAGTACCTTTGCACACGCAAATAAGACAATGAAAATTTATAAATAACATGGCAGATACAAACAACAGTATTCTTCAGAAACTGGACGGTCTGGAGGCTCGCTTCGAGGAGGTTTCGACGCTGATTACCGACCCTGACGTGATAGCCGACCAGAACCGCTTCGTGAAACTGACCAAGGAGTACAAGGACTTGGGCGACATCATGGATGCCCGCAAACGGTATATCGCGTGTCTGAACAGCATCGCGGAAGCAAAGGACATCTTGGCTAACGAGAGCGATCCTGAGATGAAGGAGATGGCTCGTGAGGAACTGGCTGAGAACGAGGCCCTGCAGCCCAAACTGGAGGAGGAAATCAAGATTGCCCTGATTCCGAAGGATCCAGAGGATGCCAAGAATGTGCAGATGGAGATTCGTGCCGGAACGGGTGGCGACGAGGCTTGTCTCTTCGCTGGCGACCTGTTCAAGATGTACAAGAGCTACTGCGACTCGAAGGGTTGGCAGCTCTCTATCACGAGTGTATCCGAAGGAGCCGTAGGTGGTTTCAAGGAGATAGACTTTGCTGTCAGCGGTGCTGATGTCTATGGCACGCTGAAATATGAGTCTGGGGTACACCGTGTCCAGCGTGTGCCTGCCACTGAGACACAGGGCCGCATGCACACCTCAGCCGCTACCGTTGCCGTATTACCTGAGGCTGATAAGTTCGAAGTGCATGTGAACGAGGGCGAAATCAAGTGGGACACCTTCCGTAGTTCCGGTGCCGGTGGTCAGAACGTGAACAAGGTGGAATCGGGTGTGCGTCTGCGTTATATGTGGAAGAACCCCAATACTGGTAAGACGGAGGAAATCCTTATTGAGTGTACGGAGACGCGCGACCAGCCCAAGAACAAGGAGCGTGCCCTCTCGCGCCTCTACACTTTTATCTATGACAAGGAGCATCAGAAGTATATGGACGACATTGCCTCTCGTCGTAAGAGTCTCGTCTCTACAGGTGACCGTTCAGCCAAGATCCGTACCTACAACTTCCCACAGGGCCGCGTGACCGACCATCGCATCGGCTATACCACCCACGACCTGCAAGGCTTCCTTGGTGGCGACATCCAGCCGATGATTGATGCGCTGACCGTGGCGGAGAACGCTGAAAGAATGAAAGAAACAGAACTTTAAAATTATGGGACTTATTCAAGAAGTTAAAAAGGAATGGACTTGGTCAAACATCAAGCAAAGCTGGGCAGACCTTCTGTCAATTGGACCAGCCGTATTCATTGCCGATGGATTCCGTGAGAAAGGCTTTTTTGTCTGGGCTGGTGTCTGGGCAGCAACCTATATCGTCTCGAAGTTTATATTACGTTTCATAGCCCAAATGATAAAAAGCAAGAAATAAATGAACAGACAAGAATTAATACAACAGATTCGCGAGAAACGCTCGTTTCTTTGTGTCGGTCTCGATACGGACATCAACAAAATACCCCAGTGCATCATTGACGAGGCTAAGGAGAAAGACGGCGAGGATTATATCTTCCGTGCCCTCTGCGAGTTTAATGCCCTGATTATCGATGCTACTGCCCCCTACTGCGTGGCCTACAAGCCCAATCTGGCTTTCTACGAGGCTTACGGTGTAGATGGCATTCTGGCTTTCGAGGCCACCATCGACTATCTGAAAGAAGAATACCCCAACCACTTCATCATTGCAGATGCCAAGCGTGGTGATATCGGCAATACGTCGAAGATGTATGCCAAGACCTTCTTCGAGGAATATGACGTGGATGCCTTGACGGTTGCTCCTTACATGGGTGAAGACTCTGTGACCCCCTTTCTGGGCTATGATGACAAGTGGGTCATCCTGTTGGCACTCACCTCGAACAAGGGCTCTCACGACTTCCAATTAACAGAAGACGCACAAGGTGAGCGACTCTTCGAGAAGGTGCTGAAGCAGAGTCAGCAATGGGGTAATGCAGAAAATATGATGTACGTTGTCGGAGCCACCCAAGGACGGATGTTCGAGGATATCCGCAAGATTGTACCCAACCACTTCCTCCTGGTTCCTGGTGTTGGAGCACAGGGAGGCAGCCTTGAAGAAGTCTGCAAATACGGCATGAACAGCGATTGCGGTCTGCTGGTCAACTCCTCGCGAGGCATCATCTTCGCCTCTGGTGGTGAGGATTTTGCAGAAGTAGCTGCTCAGAAAGCCAAGGAGTTACAACAACAGATGGACATAGAACTAAAGAAAGCGGGACTTTAACATCCCGCTTTTCTTTTTCACCTTTTAAAGTTAGTCCTTCGTCGGTTCCCTGTGGGCTTCACGGCGAAGTGAATCCAGACGACGCTCTTCTTCTGTTCTATCAGCAGCTCGTCAAAATCCTCTTTGTTCAGGTCTGATATATCGAGCAGGATAGCCGCATAGCGCAACGCTTGTTCGATGCCCACGCGGCGTATATCCACCGCGCATCCCGTCAGGTGGTTGCTCATTGTGGCTCCACCCACCGCCTTGTTGACCTCGGGGCTTCTGAACCCCGAGTTGATGACTATCGGGTCGTCGCCCTCGCCGTACAGATTATTCCAACGTCTCCTTAATTGTTCCAACCACCGGCACACTCGCTTTAAGTTCTCTACTTGTTCCTCGTTGGGAACGTTCTCTATCTTGGTCTTAGTCTTGCAAAGCTCTCCGAGCGTAAAGTGTGGCGTTAAGCGAGTGCAATCAAGCTTGCTTAAATTGCCGAGCGCAGCCACACTCGACGAAGTCAAGTGCTCGGAGAGATTCATTTCATTATTTTTCATTTTATTTTCCAAATGTTGCTGTGTTGCTGTGTTGCTGCGTCAAGCCATCTTTCTGCCCGTCTTTCGGTATTTGCACTTGGTGGTGCCGTTCTCCTTGACCTCCTCCACCTTCTCTATGAGGTGGTCTTTCGCGAGGCGCACTATTTTCATGCGGGCCGAAGACTCGCTCGACAGGTTGAAGCAGCGCATGACATCCGTAGTGAAGAACTCTTCGGGCAGTCGCTGGAAGGCCTCGTAGGTCTTCTGCTTGCGCAGCAGATTGACGCTGGCATCCCTCAGCTTGTTGTCGAAGTAGGCCTCTGCCATGGCTCCGAAGTAGTGACGCTGACAGGCATACTGTATGTTCACTATCAGTTCAGCCAGTCGCCAGTCCACCTCGTCGGTCTCGAAGGTGCCGCACCAGAATTCACCGTCCTTCTGCATCTTGTCCCAGTGACGCATCACGATATAGGGTGCAGCGAAGTTCAGCCCGTGGTAGGCACAGCGCTTCAATAGCATCTCGTCGGCCTTCGACTCGTTCTCGGCAGCGTCAGCCATGCGGCGTGCCGTCCAGTCGTAGAGCTCGTCCACGATCTTCTGTACACTGAGTTCGCCCTTCGTACGGTCCAGCTTCACGGCCCACTCCTTCAGACGGGCGTCGCTCTCATAGTCCACCTGGGCGTCACGCGTCATCATCTCGAAGTTGGTGGCTGGCAGGGGTATCACCGTCAGACGGGTGGCAAGACCCGAGCCGAAGTTCTGCTCGTTCACCTTCTTCCTCAGTGCTATGGGTGTGCCTGTATAGACATAGTTCCAATAGACGTTGAAGTCTTGCAGTATGGAGTCCATGTTGCTGTAGGCCTGTCCGTCCTCTTCGTTGTGGAAGGCCTTGAGTTCCAGGCTCTGCTTGTCTATCCACGATCCGCCCTTCTGTACGCTCATGGTGTTGTCCAGTTCGGTGTCGAAGGTCAGCATGTGCAGGTGCATCTCCTCGCCGTCCACCTTTTCCACGGCGTTCACCATGTCCTGTATGAACTGGGCGTTGGAGGTACGTGCCGGATGCACCCTGACTACCACCTTGGGCTTCTTGGGTTTCTCCTTGTTAGCCCCCTTGGTGCGCATCTGCTCACGATAGGCGTTGATGGCGTCACGCCCTGCCTTGTCGGCCTCTACGATGGGTGCAGCCAGCAGTTTGAAAAGTCGGGTGGCAAACGACTTACCCGAGGCAGGGTCGCCGATGATCAGGGCTGAGCTGTTCAGCCTTCGCAGCTCCTCAGGTCGGTGGTAGAAGCGGTAGGTACAGCGCGTCATCAGCGTCATTTCGAAGGCCCCTGCCACAAACAGGGCAGCCGGATACTGGTTACGCTTCAAACCCTTGCAGATGTCACGCAGCACGGGGAAGTCGTCAAACAGCGCCTCTATCTGTGCGCCCCACTCCCAGAGCTGTCGGCTGATGTCGTCCTCACTGGTGACTACCACCGCCGCCGTCTGCGTTTTCGTGATTTCCTGAAACGTCTTACCCGTGGCTTTTTGGATTGCTTCTTGCATAGCCTTGGAAGGAAGAGAAGAGGTATACTTCTTCTCCTTTTGTGCCATGCAGTCAGCGGCTGAGGAAACAGTCTGGGCGACGTTCTCGCCCCTTTCCTCGATAATCTCCTGTACCCACGGCTGTCGTTCCACCATGCGCTGCACCTGTTGCTTGTCGCCGTCGAGCATAAGCAGCAGGTCGGTAGCCAGTTTGAGCGACTCGGTATGACGGTTTGAATCATCCTTGCAGGGCAGCTTGTCTCGATAGCGAGCATCAATAATAGACTGTACATCATATCCTCGCCAGGTTATCGGTACTGAGTCAGCAGCCACTTCGCTGCCGTCTTCTGTCCTTTGTTTATCACTCGCACAGGCCACATGAGCAGTATTGTCAGCAGCACTATGACCAGCCCTATACTCACTGTTGTATTTCTCAGCAAATTCCTTGTTCTCATAGGTAAATAGTTCTTTGTCAATAAATAGAATATCACTCTCTTTGCAGATGAACGACATGCGCGAGGCATCCTTACAGCTCTCGTCCACCTCCACGCCCAGTATCTCTGCCATCCGGTGTTGGTTGTCAATCAGGTTGCCCCACTCCGTACGTGCCTTGAACACGATTTTCAATCCTTGACCACTAGGGGTAATGTAGATCAATTCAATACCTAACGCCTTCCAATCCAAGCCCTTCTCAACCCAACCTTGGTAGAGCGTCAAAGGGCTCTCGATGTGGTCCACGTCCATCACCACCAGTCCCGTCAGTCGTGTGGCACTCTGCTTGCGCCATGCCCCCGTCTTACCGCTCTTCGAGGTGGTTTCGTCAAACGTAGCCTGGAAGATGAATGCCGGCAGTTTGCGCTTCAGCGAGGCTTCGTGGGTTTCACGATACTTGTCTATGTTCTCGTTCCACTGCGAAGCCCTGACGAGCGCATAGAACTGCGCTTCGTCAACGGGCAACGTAGGATTACTGAAATTCTTCTGATAGCAAAATCCCATAGGTCAATTACAGTGTTTGAATGTCAGTGATATAAAATGTGTTCTCATGTCGCGGCTGTCCTTGCTGGTCTTGCCATGTGCGGTGTTTCCAGAATCCCTTTACCACGTAGGGCTGACTGGTTTCAAACTGGGTGTCGCGGTTCTTCGATGCCAGTTCGCCCGTCATCTCGCCATACAACTCGTCGCCCCCGTGTTTCATCACCATGCCACGGCTCTTGAAATATTCCGTACTTCCGTCCTGTCGCCTGTACTGGCGCTCAGAGTATGCGCCCACCTCTTTGATCATTACTAATGTTTCCATGTTAAGAAGGTTAATAGGTTAAACAAATTCGATAAGTTCCTTGTCAAACAAGGCCGTTTTTGCCTCTTTCGTCTCACGGTCTAGGATGTTCATGATACGAGGCAGTCCCAGCTTCTTGTAGACGCTGACAAAGACCTTGTATTTCTCTGTCGACTCCTTTACCCATCCGTTCTCCAGTTGATGAACCAGTTTGTCCTTATGATGGCATTTTGGAGTCTTGCGATAATAAGGTTTAAAGGTTGGTTTTCCATACTCGTCCATATAGAGGACACCTTCTATTCGCTTGCCGTCTGCCAGCATAGCCAGCAGTTTGATGGCATCTAATACAAAAATATACTTTTTCATAAATTCTTGAATGTTGCTGAGGTTCACGTTGAGATTGGGCCCTACATCCGCATACCGGATGCTCAATTGATTCCTTTCGCTACACTCAAGGTTTGTTACTCTTGTTTACTTGTCCTTTTCTGCGAAAGCCTTGCGATATGTTTCGCGACTGTCCATGATAGCCTGTTTCATAGTTCCCTCCAGGTTGATACCGCCTCGCTCTGCGTTAGCCAGCATAAAACCTATGATGTCTGTAACGATGAACCCCATAACGCTTTCATCCCAGGGGTTTCGCAGGTCAAAGCAGTCGGTCACCTTCTGGAACTGTTTCGTCATGACCTTTACGTCATTATCAAACTGGCGTTCCATTTCGTCCACACTAGTGAAGAAGTGAGCGGACTTACCCAAGTGGGTGTTCTGTTTTACCACACTGTTAATTTTCTTTGTACTCATAAAAATTGTTTTGTTTTACGTCGCATCCTTTCATGCGACCTTTAAGATTAATAAATAATGTTTTTAATGTTCACAGTCAACTCGGTACCGTTTGTCTCCGAGTATCTGCGATATATTTCGGACAGCGAAGCTCTTTCCTGCTCCTCCATCCATCCCATTTCTATCTGCTCTTCTTCCTGTATCCGTACTTCGTTTACGTAGGTCAGGTAGTCCAGCGAGTAGAACTTGATTCTTCGTTGTTTCATATCTTCTTTGTTTTTTATGTTTTTAAACCCTGCTTAATAGCCACCCCTTCCCTAGGGGCTCAAAATGTTCCACAATGTCAAAGAGCGTTTGTCGTTAGGTTGTTTGTTCCTTTCGACAGTGCAAAGTTAGAAAGACTTTTTCGGTCAAAAAATAGCTGGAAACCAGTTGTAGAAGGAGTTGTTGAAGAAATCGGCTACTTGTTGAAGAAACTGTTGAAGAATCCCCTTTTTGCCACTCCGTAAGCACTCAAAAACTGCTTTACCACGTTCTTTCTCCTGAGAATTTCACACGCATCCGTCACGTCGATAAAGGTCCAGTTAGGATACGTGTCGAGAGTCTTCGAAAAGGCAAGCGAGATAGAGAAACGGGTGGGCAGCTTGTCGATACCTAACGCTGAAAGATAGTCAATAAAAGCTTGAGGAGATCGGAAGGTGTCAAGACCCTCTATCAGACCTTGGTTGATAGCCATCATAATCCAGGTGTAGTCATAGACATGACGGAACACCCCGTTCTGGCGCAGCGTATTGATAGCATACTTCACGCAGGTGTCGCAATCGCGTTCCGTGTCTGCCACATCCACGCTGCTTTCCACTTTCACACTGGGGCACAGGCTCAGCATGCCCATCACTTTCTCATAAGCATCATCCTCGATGCTCAGCAATACTTGTTTCATTCGTATTCCAAGTTTTGTGAGATGTGCTGAGCTTGTCGACTTTTCTCCTAGGTAACTCTCACGCAACTCGGGTTAAACAAAAAAAACTCGCAAGAACGGATTTTTCCGTCTTACGAGTGCAAAATTACGAAGTTTTAGTGGGGCGCTTCGTTTACCCTATGTAAACCCTACGATAAAAAATTATCTGGAATTCCATATTTCAATCATTTTCTCCTTCATTTCGTCGAAGGGCTTTAGGTGTTTCTCCAACTTGGTGCTGTCAGACATCGAGCGCGACAAGTCCTTGTCATAGTTCGACAAATCGACATGGAAGGCACGGCCTGCTTCGATAAAGAATTCCTTTTTAGTCAACTTCGAACCGTCCTTACCTGTAAACCTGCCCTGTTCGTACATCACGTTCAGTACGCGTATCAAGTCTATCTTCTGCCCCTTTGCCGTGCTCAGATAGATAGGACTCTCTGTTTGCGGCTCGTCGCATTCCTCCACAACCCTGTCTGAACCATATTCCGACTCTATCATCGGCTTCATCTCTATGCCTAGCTGCCTACATGTCAGTTCGCGCAGCATCAGCTGCGTCAGGATAGCATCAAATGCTTTGCGTGGTGTCATCATATAATACAGGCGAGAGAGCACCACATCCCGCTTGCCGATGTCGTTATACAGCTGACCAGGCAGTTGGCGCAGCTTCTCGTCAATTTCCCTTAATCCACTCCAAAGCAGTCCTTCGTTAGCTAACCACCACTGCATCCAAAGCCGCTGCATCTCCTCAGACTCCAGTCGTTCCGTCCACCACTGCGAGGCTAGCTCTATCAGTGCCATACGACCGCATATCGACGTGCGCTGTTGTTTTAGCGGTTCGTTCAGCAGGCGTACCTCCTTGTCCTTAGCTCTCTCCAGTTTAGCAATGAACTCTGTTCGTGCTTCACGCGTCTCGCGGCTCAGGTCGTGGCAGCTGCCTTTCATCCAAAGCCCCAGATAGATCTTCAGGTCTGTGATATCAGCCTCGTCAATATTTGGCATCAGATGCTTTTTCAGCATGTAGTACGCCTCTTTCTCGGCTAACACCTGTTGGTGTGGCGACAAGCGCATCATATCATCCTCGAGCCACATACCCCAATCTATCTCCAATGATTGTAGCGGCAGCATACGGGTCAACTCTTCTGCCTCCACTGAAACAATCAGGTAGCCATGCTCCTTGATAGCAACTTCCTCCACATGCGCAAACAATATTGGATCGTCACTCTGTGCGAGCAGACTTTTCACCTCACCAACACATTCATCAGCCACGCGACCAATTCTTTTTCCTCTCGAAAAAGCCATAACGCAGTCAGGGTTAAACAGGTTGGTAGGCTCGGCAAATAGCGACACCAGAGGTCTTTCACGGTCTATCTTTTTTAGAAGTTCGCGTGTGCGCATATGCATTTCCTCCGTATCCGGCAGCCTTTTGGTTTCGGCCTCCGGATTAGCAGCATAGTGCACGCCTGATATTCTAAAACGATATTGCTTCATACTTTTTCCTACTGAACCGCAAAGGTACAAAATAATAATGGCCTGACAAAACGCCAGACCACTTACTTTTGTTTAATAATCGTTAAATCCTTGGGAATACTCAATCCCACCCTTCTTCCATCAGCCATCATCCCTCAGCCCTCTTACTTCAGCCATCACTTGTCACTCACCTGTGGTATCTAGCTCGCATTAGTTCCTTATTTTCCAATCGCTCTTTTCCTGCATATAGCATATAGAAAAGCCTCTCTGTATCCGTCTTACATCTGTTTAGAATGATCTATCTCACCATACTTAGACATGTCTGTTTGAGCTAATAAATCTGCAAAAGACGCAGCAGAGTAAGCGTCATACAATTGTATCACACCGTGCCTGGCACCGTGTGACAATACTTTTTGGAATATGGTACTCATAATAACCTCTATCATCATAAAAATGAAATGCTATTAATTCATCTCTTCCAGTATCTATTACAACATAAGGAACTATATCAATAGCGTTTTGCGTCGAGAAGTCGCATCCATAGTGTCTATTTAGTAATTCTTTTAAAAAATCAATGTTAATAGTTCGTTCAACAACATTTATATTGAGAAAACCTGGGGTCGTCCCCTTTTTATACTCTCGAACGATACTATATTCAGTTACTTTATGATGTTTTAGTATCCTTATCATTTTTTTTTCATCTTCCCAATAGTGGATGATAATGCGAGCATGAAATATTGGAATTTCACTTAATCGCTTAATAGTGTATTCCACTTTTTGGGCTCTTGATAAATAATCCATTATACAGCAATGGTATGCTATACTCCTTCTTAATTTTCTTTTAAATATTTTCTTTAGAAACAAATTGTTATTAATTAATAAATCCATATTGATAATCATTTTTTAAAAATGTTTAGATTTTCGTCAGCAGTTCCTATGCGTTTCAAGTTACCACCTTCTCTTTCAAAAACTTTATAGACTCCTCCATAGATCAGAGTAATCGACCAAGTCGCTTGCTAAAGCAAAACCGTTCTTCGATTGACACATTTTTCTACTATTCTTCAAAAATCAGACTCTTATCATTATATTGACTTACTATTTTTCTGAATTTCTTATAATCTAGTGGTCCGATAATTCTATGGACTTTTTTCTCTATAATCCAATAATATAAGGTATCACGTCCCATAAAATAATTATATTCTTTATACATAATGTTTGCATACTTCATAGGACGTTGTTTAGCTATAATAATATCATCATTATATTTATATTCAATAACTCTTGGAGGAATCTCATGTCCTCCTGAAATATGCTGTTGTTCTGAATAGTAAGTGTATCCATTTCCTAAATTATCATTTTCGTCACTAAAAGACATTATTACCCATACAATAAGTAATAACAATATCAGTAAAAATTTTGTAATTGTTTTTTCTATTTTACCCATGGGAATAGTGGCTCTAATTGTTTGCTTCCATAAATATTGATTTCACGTCACATCGTGCCTGGCACGGTGTGGCCTCAGATTACTTATTTCCAACCTTGTTCGTTACTTCCTGTTTCATAACTTAAAGGAGATATGTGCGGATATTCATTCGAATCTGCATTGTGCTTTATAGACCAAGCTTCTTGTGGGACATAGAGAAGAGCCTCGAACTCCATATTCCAAATCTCATCAGGAGCACCATTATTGATAATATTACGATAGTAGTCTTTGCCATTTATTAGTGCAACACACCTAGAATACAGAAACATATCATCGCTATCGTATCCAGAAACCTCCTTGCATCTATTGAAATTATTTCTTGTATCCAAATTAAATAGTAGTTCTGACATAACATCTTCAAACTGAAATATGAGTTCATCACTTTGTTCAGACAGATAAGAAATAACAGGTTCTAAGACCTTTTCATCATCACCTTCAAATTGCCAATCGCATTTTTCCATAGTCTCCCAAAAGAAGGACTTTCCATCTTTTCCCTCTTTTTTAAAATTTAATAAATCGAAGAATCCCATATATATCAAGTTTTAATATCACACCGTGTGACACATCGTGCCTGGCACGGTGTGGCCCAGAGTCCCCCAGTCATTCAGCATCCCATAATTACTTTTAATATTTTACCATCCTTTTTTCTTATTTCAATATGAGCATTCTCTCCGTATCCTCCAGCAGGAACACTTCCATTCACAACCCAAATACTATCTTTTATTAGATTTATACGATATGGTTTTTGATTGTATATTTTCTCTCCATAAATAGCAACCAATACTGTCTCAGCAATTCGGACAGCAGTTAATTCATTTGGAACATATCCACCATCTGGATGATGTGTTGTCTTGTCACGTGGATAATCCAAGGTCAAATCAGGTGCTGGTATATAGAGTGTTTCCGGAGAAACGCTATCACTTCTTGTATAGATGTCATCAATAACATATTCTGTACTATTGTAGTTCATGTAGAGAAAAAAAATGATACAAGACGCGAATAAAACAATTACTATACTGAAAATGGTGTTTTTTTTCATTCGAATTTATTTTAAGTATTTAAGGATCACATGGACGGTTCCTTTGATCAACTTTCTTATAACTCGGTGTCGTATTGTGCTTCATAAGCGTGGGTTATTAGTAATTATAGGTGCAAAGATAGGCATTTCAAGGCAAACAACCAAATGAATCGCCTAGTTTTTTACCGAATCATATCACACCGTGCCTGGCACCGTGTGACCAAAACTGACTAGATAGTCATAGTCCTCCAAGTCTCTTTTCAGACTGTCGGGATCAGCTGCAATTGTCCCTGAATTGCATCTTGCCTTCTAATCTTGAATCTGTTTCATATTTGTTTCTATTTTTTTAATAAATAGAGGGAGATAATTTTTAGTCATGTCATCCTTTACAGATGATGTCAGCTCTTTCAGATAGTCGGTATAACTTATGTCTTTATAATATAATTCTGCAGCTATTAACAAAGCATATTTTTCCGAAATATCAGAGTGTAGGCTAAAATAATACAATACATAGTCAGAGTTCTCACTGACATATTTAAAGCAATATTCCGCCAACATTTCTGCCAAAGCACCATCTGCATGCATTACAACATCATTCAACATGTGAAAATAAAACATTCTTTTATTACCATCAACCTGTGTACACAATGTATCTAAAATAGCCCGTGATGCATCATCGTCCGTCAAGTAAATCTGATGATTATAAAGATTTTTAAGATTATCACCGATGTTTGTGGAATGGATAAAACTCGACTTCAGACTATCATTAAGGTTTTCCCAATATTGATATTTTGTAGCGTATGTTACGCTACAATTCACAATAAGTAAGACACAAAAGATTAATAAGTTATTCATTCTTCCTTTTTTTATACTCTTCGATATCATCTATAACTATTACCTGTCCTGGAGTTTCTAATTTATCCGAGTGCACAGCGGAACCGCATTCTATGGTAAATTCCAAACATATTATGCGATTTAACTATATATTTAACATTTGAGTATCTATGCAGCTGATTTATTTATCTGATAGACAT
>CACXTX010000064.1 GCA_902770635.1 uncultured Prevotellaceae bacterium
TGTTCAGACCCCATGCCCCTAACTTAGGGGGTGCATTGCCTCGCTTCTTGTACTACTACTTCTTCTGTTTTATGTAAGACTTTCAAAGAACTCTTTCTTCATGCCCGCGCTCTGTTTTCTGAGCGAAAGCGGATGCAAAGGTACGACTATTTTTCGAACCAACAAAACTTTTCCAAAGAAATTTTGCAGAAAAATGAAAAGTTTTCGCATTTCATTACAATGCGAAAACCTTACACCTTATTTATATATAATAGAGAGGGATCAATTTATATATAATATAGAGGGGTCAATCTCTTTTTCCAAAAATGCGAAGCAGATAGATGAAGAGATTGATAAAGTCGAGGTACAATGTAAGCGCTCCTAAAAGAGCAATCTTCTGAGCACCTTCACCTGCATCAGGAGCCTGCATCAGCATTTGCTTGATTTTCTGAGAGTCGTATGCGGTGAGTCCTACGAAGATAAGCACTCCGATATAGCTGAGAATATAGGTAAAGCCCTCGCTCTTAATGAACACGTTTACAACGGTAGCGATAATCAAGCCTATCAATGCCATGAACAGATACTTGCCTATAGAGGTCAGATCGGTCTTCGTGGTATAGCCTATCAGTGCCATTGCACCGAAGGTTCCTGCCGTGATAAAGAAGACCGTAGCAATGGAAGATGCCGTGTAAATCAAGAAGATGGAAGACAGCAGGGCACCATTGATGACAGAATAGAGGATGAACATCAGCGTAGCCATAGTCAGCGACAGGCGATTAATGGCCGCACTAACGCCAATGACCAAGGCGAGTTCACCGATGATCATGCCCCAGAAGAGCACGGGATTACCAAAGATAGCCTGGAGGACACCTGGGCTGGTGGCCACGCCATAAGCCGTAAAGCCAGTAATCACCAAAGCAAGCGTCATCCACACATACACCTTACGCATCAGCACAGGGAAGGCTGAAGACATGGCCAACTGATCGTCCATCGACAGATTTTTCAGTTCAAAATCACTATAATTCATATTCTTTCCTTTCTTTTTATTGTTAATCGGGGGCAAAGATACACATAATTTCATGGGTGTGCAAATGTTATTATTAAAAAAGAATAAAAAACTTGTTAACAAGGATTTTAATTCGTACTTTTGCGAAGATATTACTTAAAGACTATGAAAAGAAAGATTTTTTTATTGATTTGGGCTGCATTACTGTGTGGCTCTGTTCAGGCACAAACTACCTTTGTTCATCCCTGGATGCAGAAACGAGTAGCTTACTTTGGAGATTCGATAACCGACCCGCGTAATAAAGCCTCGAAGAAGAAATACTGGAATTTCCTGCAAGAGTGGTTAGGCATTACCCCGTATGTCTATGCTGTCAGCGGGCGTCAATGGAACGACATTCCCAGACAAGCCGACAAGCTGAAGGAAGAACACGGAGACTCTGTAGATGCCATCCTCATCTTCATCGGCACCAACGACTACAACAATGGCGTGCCCATCGGCCAGTGGTACGACGAGAAAGAGGAACAGGTGATGTACGGTCACGGACAGCCCAAGAAACTGGTTGACAGGAAGCGCCGCTATATGAGTATGGACAACAACACCTACCGTGGACGAATCAACGTGGCTATCGACAAAGTGAAGCGCATGTATCCCACCCTGCAGATTGTGTTGTTGACGCCGATACACCGCGCCCAGTTCTACAGAAACGAGAAGAACTGGCAGTGTACAGAAGATTATACCAACCAATGCGGCATCTACATGGAAGAATATATTGATGCCGTGAAAGAGGCAGGCAACATCTGGGCATTGCCCGTCATAGACCTAAATGCCGTCAGCGGTCTCTACCCCATGATGGACGAATATTCCCAATACTTTGCCGACCCACAGGTTGACCGGCTACATCCCAACGACAAAGGGCACGAGCGTATGGCCCGTACCCTTTATTATCAGCTCAGTACCCTACCCTGCAGTTTTTAGCTGTCCTTCGCCTTCTTAGGCGTTGTGCAGATGTTCACCAGATAGACGATGTTCATATAGGGGATACCAGCATGGTGTTCCAGACCAATCTCACAGGTACGGCTATTCGAATAGCCTACCTCGATGTGGTTGGCCTCAATCTGCGAACGGAGCTTGCGAAGACCATACTTGTTCAGTTCCGGAAAGGTGAAGCCGCGATCACCGGCAAATCCGCAACAGCCCACGCCCTCAGGCAGGAACACATTGTTAGAGCACATTTTGGCAAGGGCTATCATATCCTTATCGACACCCATCAGACGCGTTGAGCACGTCAGGTGCAAGGCGATACGCTTGTCGGTAGGATGGAAGTCGAGGCGGTCCACCAGGTATTTCATGATAAACTCTGCCGGTTCATAAAGTTTCATCTTATCCATCACCTTCCTCATGCGATGCAGACAAGGACTCTGGGCACAGAGTACAGGATACTTACCCTGCTCGGAAGCCTTCCAAAGAGCAGCCTCCAGTTCCGCACTCTTACGGTCGGCTATATCGAGCATACCCTTAGACTCCCAGATTTGTCCGCAGCACATCCTTTCCATACCCTCTGGGAATATGACTTCATAGCCCGCCTTTGCCATCAGTTGTATCACCTCATCGACGAGGGCATGTTTCACGGGAGCCTCCTTCGAGAGTCCCATGGTCTGATTGATACAACTGGGGAAATAGACGACCTTGAGGTCTGATGTTTGATGGTTGATGTCTGAAGTGTGAGGGATAGAGCGCTCAATAATGAACTGCGTCAAATCTGATACTTTTGGCTGACGCTTCTTCTTGGGCATAGCCGTAGTCCACAACGGCAGTCCCATTTTGTTCATGCCCTGGCAGAGGCTGGTCATCAGCGACGGGCCCAGGGTGACATGAGCCAAGTGAGCCACGTCGAGTACCACGCGCAGTCCCGACTTAATGCCTGCCATGTGATTGGCCGCAAACTGACCCACCTGATATCCCACCGTGGACTTGTTCATATCCAACTGACGAATCAAGTGTGTCAATTCGCCCGTATTGATTTTCATCGGACAAGAAGTCGAGCAGAGACCATCCGTCGCACAGGTCTGATCACCATAATATACATACTGGCTACGCAATATGGCAGCACGCTGAGGATCGCGCCCGGTAGTCTCCAAGTCGCGTATCTCACGCTGTACGGCAATACGCATTCTCGAAGACAGCGTAAAACCGCACGACATACAGTTAACCTCGCAGAACCCGCACTCGATACACTTGTTGGCACGAACTACCTGGTCAACGGTTTCCTCAGCCGTTGAGAGCGCAGGATTCATGAGATAGTCGCCACCATCGGGCACACTATCGAAGTCATAGTTGAGCACAGGCAAGGGTTTCAGGCACTTGATAAAGCAGTCAGGATCATCATTGAAGATGACGCCCCGGTTCAGCAGACCGTCCGGATCGAAGATAGCCTTCAGTTCCTTCATCGTCTCATAAGCCTTCTCGCCCCACTCATACTTCACAAAGGGAGCCATGTTCCTGCCCGTACCATGTTCGGCTTTCAGCGAACCGTCGTAGCCTTCAACCACCAGCTTCGCCACATCGCGCATCATCTCGGCATAGCGAGCCACCTCATGTTCGTCGGCAAAGCTCTGGTTCAGGATGAAATGGTAGTTACCCTCGAAGGCATGGCCATAGATACACGCATCGCTATAGCCGTGATCAGCAATCAGTTTCTGCAGCTTCACCGTAGCCTCTGGCAGCGATTCGATGGGGAAAGCCACATCCTCTATCAGGCAAGAGGTGCCCACTGGTCGGGTACCACCCACGCTGGGGAAGATGCCGGAACGTATGGCCCAGTACTTGCCATAGACTTCCGGGTCTTCCGTAAACTCCGCAGGGATATACAGGCGGAACTGTTCCAGACACTCCTTGATGCGCTCTATTTTCTCCAACAGCTGCTCGTGGGTCACGCCCTTGGTCTCTGTCAGGATAGCTGTCAGGTTGTGATAGTCGCCAGGCTCCACCCCCGCAATCTTGCCGGCATCCACATCCTTCTTATATTGCAGGAATACGGGATCGTTGACCGCCTTCAACGACATGTAATCAAGCATCTCAGCCGACTTCACCATCAGGTTCTCGGCACTCATCTCCAAGTCCTCGTTGCCAGCCTTCAACTTCTTCATGGCCACCACGGCCTCACAGCTTTCCTTCATCGTCAGGAAGTAAACCATAGCCGAGGCCTTGTATTTGTAGTCGTAGAGCGTCTTCATCGTTACTTCCGAGAGGAAGGCCAACGTACCCTCGCTCCCTACCATCGAGTGGGCAATGATGTCGAAAGGATCGTCATAGGCTATGAGCGGACGCAGGTTCAGGCCTGTCACGTTTTTAATAGAATATTTCTTGGTGATGCGATCAGTCAGTTCCTTGTCAGCACGCACCTTGTCGCGCAATGCCTCTATCTTTGCCAAGAACTCAGGGTGAGACTTGCGGAAAGCCGCCTTGCTCTCTTCCGAACCTGTATCCAGAAGGGTGCCGTCCGTCAGGATGATACGAGCCGACACCATCATCCTGTCGCTGTTGGCATGGACACCACAGTTCATGCCCGAAGCATTGTTGATGACGATACCACCCACCATTGCCGAGCCTACAGAGGCAGGGTCAGGCGGGAACACCCGTCCATAAGGCTTCAGGATTTCGTTCACCCTGGCCCCGATGATACCCGGCTGGAGCTTGATGGTATTCTGCCCCTCGCCTATCTCATACTTCTCCCAGTGCTTACCCGCCACAATGAGCACGCTGTCGGTACAGCTCTGACCACTCAGCGAAGTACCTGCCGCACGAAAGGTGAAGGGCAGTCCGTGCTTCTTGCAGGCCTTTACAATCTTGGAGATTTCCTCCTCGCCATCACTGCGAATCACGACTTTGGGAATCTGTCGGTAGAAACTGGCATCCGTTCCCCATCCAAGGGTGCGGAGCTCATCGGTATAAATACGGTCTGTCGGAAGGAACTGCTTCAGTTCGTCCAAGAAATTGCTCAGTATCATAAATAGTAGGTTTTAGATTTTTAGCTTTACGTGTCTTATTTTCTGCAAATATACGAAAAATCTGACATCATTGTGTTATTTTTCCTTCTTTTTCTTCTCCAATTATATTTTTTTTCGTATATTTGCCCAAATTCTTAATATAACAGTAACTAAAAACCCCTCTTGCCATGTCAGCATTTATTTCTGCCATTCCCATCCTCTTACTCATCGTTCTGATGATGGGTTTTAAAGTTTCCGGCTACAAGAGTGCCATTGTCACGCTCATTGTCACCATCCTTTTAGCCTTGTTTGCCGTACCCAGTCTGGGCATTATTCCAGAGAAGTATGCCGATGCCTCCATCTACGGCATCACGCTATGGTCAGTAGTCGAAGGATTCCTGAAAGCCTGCTTCCCCATTATCCTTATTATTATCTGTGCCATTTTCAGCTATAACATCCTTTGTGAGACGAAGGAGATAGAGACCATCAAGACGCAATTCATCCAGATGACCTCTGACAAGGGACTGCTGGTATTGCTGTTGACGTGGGGACTGGGTGGTGTGCTCGAAGGCATGGCAGGCTTCGGCACAGCAGTGGCTATTCCTGCTGCCATCCTGATAGGTCTGGGGTTCAAGCCCATGTTCTCAGCCGTCATCTGCCTGGTAGCCAATACGGTGGCCGTAGGCTTCGGTGCGGTGGGACTTCCTGCCACCACGCTGGCCAACCAGGTATCCGCCAGTGGCGTGGCTACTCCAGAGGAACTGTGCGAGGTGGCCACCTTTATTATATTACAGCTCTCGTTGATGTTCTTTATCACCCCGTTCCTCATCCTCATGATGACCGACCGCACGAAGATAGTGAAGAACATCACCATAGCCCTCTTCGTAGGAGCCTTCTCCATCATTGTACAGTTCTGCTGTGCCCATTTCATTGGTCCTGAGACCCCCGCCATCCTAGGTTCCGTGGCAGCCATCATCGCCATGTTGATTTACAACAAGCTCTTCCTGCGCCACGAGTCCGAGAAGGATGTCGTTCATGTTGAGAAGCACCAGTTCGGCATTGTCAAGACCCTCAAGGCGTGGAGCGTGTATGGCCTGATTATCTTCTTCATCCTCATCAGCAGCAAGATAGTACCCTCAGTCAACGAACTACTGAACAATACACTGGTAACCAAGTTTGAACTGCCCGTCATCGGCAACACCTTTAAGTTTGGCTGGCTGTCGAATGCCGGTCTGATGATTTTCCTGGGTGCTGTCATTGGCGGACTGATACAGGGCATGAGCCTCGGCAGTCTGATGAAGTTGCTTGCCAAGACCACCCTTAACCTGCAAAAGACGGTGGTCACCATCTGCTGTCTGGTGGCAATGGCCATGCTGATGAACAACACGGGTATGACCAACGACATTGCCAAGGGGCTCGTACTGCTCACGGGCGCTGCCTTCCCCTTCTTTGCACCGCTGATAGGCTCTATCGGCACCTTCGTAACGGGCAGTGCCACCAATGCCAACATCCTGTTTGGCAAGTTGCAGGCTACAGCAGCCAGCGACCTCGGTCTGGTGAACCAGGGCACCTTCTTTGGCGTGACGGGTAATGAGACCAACTGGCTGGCCGCTGCCAACTGTGCCGGTTCTGAGGGCGGCAAGCTGCTCTCGCCGCAGTCTATCGCCATTGCCACGGCTGCCTGCGACATGGAGGGGCAGGATGGCGACATCATGCGCAAGACCATGCCGTTTGCCATCTTCTGGATACTCATGAACGGACTCATGGTGTTCCTGGGGCTACATGTTATTTAAGGGAAAAGTGAAAAGTGTAAAATTTGCTTCCGCAATGGAAGTGATAAATGATATATGATATGAAGATAGGACTATTTATCCCCTGCTACGTGGATGTCGTCTTCCCCGAGGTCGGTTTGGCAACGTATAAGTTGCTGAAGCACTTGGGGCTGGACGTGACCTATCCAGAGAAGCAGACCTGCTGTGGCCAGCCTATGGCCAACGCAGGATTTGAGAAGCAAGCCATTCCTTTGGCTGAGAATTTTGTCGATAAGTTCAGCGAGTTCGACTATGTGGTCACCCCCGGTGTCAGCTGCACCGCCTTCATCCGCCTGAACTATGGGCGCCTGCTGAACCACGAGTGCAAGACTGCCGAGAAGTGCATGGACGTGGTTGAGTTCCTGCACGACGTGGTAAAAGTGGACCGCCGGCTGGGCACCTTTGCCCACAAGGTCAGCCTGCACAACTCTTGTCATGGCGTACGCGAGTTGGGACTCTCGTCGCCCTCCGAGATGCATGTTGACAAGTTCAACAAGATCAAGGACCTGCTGCAACTGGTTGACGGCATTGATGTCGTAGAGCCCGAACGTCCCGACGAGTGCTGTGGCTTCGGCGGCATGTTCTCCATAGAGGAGACCGCCGTTTCTGCCCAGATGGGACTGGACAAAGTGGAGCGCCATATCCAGACAGGTGCCGAATACATCACGGGGCCCGACTGCTCGTGCCTGATGCACATGGCAGGCATAGCCCGCAAGCAGGGCAAGAAGATAGAGTTTAAACACGTGGTTGAAATTCTGGCCGCAGGGCTGTAAATTGTAAATCGTAAATTGTCAAATTGTAAATTGAAGTTATGAGTACACAACATAGTAAAGCAGCCAAGAAGTTCTTAAAGAACCAGCAATACGCCCACTGGCACGACGCCACGTTCTGGGCCGTTCGCTCCAAGCGCGACAACATGGCCTACGGGCTGGACGAGTGGGAGCAGCTGCGCGAGAAAGCATCGCAGATTAAACGTCACACCATCACCCACCTGGACGAGTATCTGGACCAGTTTGCCACCAATGCCGAAAAGAACGGCGTCGAGGTTCACTGGGCTAAGGATGCTGCCGAGTTCAACGAGATTGTCTATGGCATTCTGAAGAACCACGACGTCAAGAAGATGGTGAAGTCGAAGTCCATGCTCACCGAGGAGTGTGGCATGAACCCCTACCTGGAGTCCAAGGGCATCGAGGTGGTAGAGACCGACCTGGGCGAGCGCATCATCCAGCTGAAGGGCCAGGCACCCAGCCACATCGTGATGCCTGCCATCCACCTGAACCACGACGACGTGGGCGAGCTGTTCGAGGAGAAAGGCATCTCGAACGAGAAGGGCAACCACGACCCCACGTATCTTACCTACATGGCTCGCCTCTCACTGCGCAACGAGTTCCTGACAGCCGATGCAGGCATGACGGGCGCCAACTTCGGAATAGCCGAGACGGGCGACATCGTGGTATGTACCAACGAGGGCAATGCCGACATGTCAACATCATGTCCCAAACTGCACATTGCAGCCATCGGCCTGGAGAAGGTTATTCCCAACTACGACTGCCTGGCCGTGTTCCAACGCATGCTCTGCCGCGCAGGCACCGGTCAGCCTACCACCACCTACACCTCGCACTTCCGCAAGGCCCGTCCTACCGCCCACCACATGCACATCGTCCTGGTCGATAACGGACGCTCCGAGTGGATAGCCAATCCTGAGCACTGGGAGTCGCTCAAGTGCATCCGTTGTGGCTCGTGCATGAACACCTGCCCCGTCTATCGCCGTTCGGGTGGCTACTCCTACAGCTACTTCATCCCCGGTCCCATCGGCATCAACCTGGGCATGCTGCGCGACCCGCTGGTGCACAGCGGCAATGTGTCGGCCTGCACGCTCTGCAATTCCTGCCAGACGGTTTGTCCGGTCAAGGTGAACCTGGGCGACCAGATTTACCAATGGCGCCAGCAACTCAGCGAGTTCGGCACCGCCAATCCTCAGAAGCAGCTGATGTGTCAGGGCATGTCCATCCTTTACGGTTCGCCAGGCCTCTACAACTTTGTCACGGGACTTGCCCATTGGGCCAACTTCATCCCCGCGCCCCTCATGAACTGCGGGCTGAACCCGTGGGCCGAAGGCCACAAGATGATGCAGTTCCCCAAGAAGCCGTTCCATGAGATGATGAAGGGAAAAGTGAAAAGTGAAAAATTATGAGTAGCAAAGAAGATATATTAAAAAAGTACCGGGCTAACATCCGCGAGCAGTTTGACATGCCCGACCTCAGCGACATCCAGGCCATCACCTACCCTGACCCGCTGATGCAGTTTATGAACATGACCAAGAGCGTGGGCGGCAATGCCATCGAGGTGGACAAGGGACGCGACATCAACGAGATTATACGCGAACTCTATCCCGACGCCAGGGAGATAGCCTCCAACCTGCCCGAGATTACCATTGCCACACGCAACCCCGACAAGGTGGGACGGGCGCGCGACCTGAACGGCACCGACGTCGGTGTCATCCGCGGCGTATTTGGCGTGGCCGAGAATGGCTGCGTGTGGATTCCCCAGACCATGAAGGAGAAGGCCGTCATGTTTATCTCCGAGAACCTGGTCATCCTGCTGAACAAGTCGGAGATTGTCAACAACATGCACGAAGCCTACCGCCGCCTATCCGCCGAAGCCGACAGCCAAGGACCAATGGGCAAAAGCTTCAGCGACTACGGCTACGGCACCTTCATCAGCGGTCCCTCCAAGACCGCCGACATTGCGCAGGTGCTGGTCATGGGAGCCCAGGCTGCCCGCAGCGCCACCGTCCTGTTGCTGCCGGAATAGCACGCGCCACATAGGGCTATGTGTGCTCGTTCTGCACCATGCCCACACCAACCACTCAAATAAAACGATTCTGCTCTACAAATCGTACTCGTACCAGTCGTAGCAGACGGTGCGCCCGCCGAAACCCTGCTTCTGGAAAATCAAGGAGGCATTGAGCTCGTTGGTATTGCCGACGGCGGAGGTGCCGAAATCGAAATAGGGGCGGTGAAAGTCGGTAAGGTGAATGAGGTGATGGAACAGCAGGTCGAGGGCGCCCAGGTGCTTGCCCTGCTCCGAGGCAGAAATGTACTGGGTGTGCACCACCTGCGGCGTGAGATAAAGCACGGTGCCACCCAGCGGGGTATCGCCGCGGTAGGTCATGAAGAGCCTGATGGCCGACGGGAAGCGCGAATGGAGCAGCTGGATTTCGGCGAGGGTGTGTACGGGACGGGCGTCGTACTTGGCGCGAAGGTTGTCGGTAAGTATCGTCCAGAATGCAGGGAAATCGTCGCTCTCACGCACGGTCAACCCTTCGCGGCGTGCTTTGCGCAGACCCGACAGGCGGGATTCCGCAAAACCGATGGGGTGCGGCATGAAGATGGTGGAGGAGGCGTCGCGCTCTATCAGTCGTGCATGGCAACGGAAGAAGAGGGCATAGAGGTCCTCCTCGGCGGGCATCGTGTGGTAAATGCCGGGCACGGGCTTATAGACTACCTTTCGGAAACCATCAGCCTTCAGCCAGGCATTCACGGCGTCAAAGAGCTGGCAGAGGTGTTCTGTCGTAGCTCTCTGGTCCGTGATGAAACCACCATAGGTCAGTCCCTGGTGCGACACGAAGACATCGCCCTTGCGATTGCCTGGCAGCAGGGCGAAGAGCTTGTTCTTCCGATAAACCATCAGGGAACAGTCCTCGAAGCGGTCCTGGTGATAGTCCATGTAGCCCCGAAGAAACAGGAACGTCCCGTTCTTCGAAGCTGTCACGAACTGGTTCCATTCCGCAGCCTTGTCTGCCGTGTATCGCTGTATGGTAAACATCGTTTAGTGTTCGAACTTGGTGTAGGGATCAGTACCCAGCACGGTCTTGGCCAGACGCTTGGCCTTGTCGCGCAGGGCATTGACATCGTCACCGACATCGCCATAGCAGAGGACGACACCCATGCGGCGACCCTTGTGCGCCTCGGGCTTGCCGAAGATGCGGATGCGCGTGCGGTCTTCCTTCAGGGCATCGACAAAGTTGTACGGCAACAGCGAACGGTCAACGGGCGTCTTGGCCTCGGTGGGCGACAGGATGACAGCCGACGCACCGGCATGCTCCAGATGGATGCCGGCGATGGGCAGTCCCAGGACGGCACGCAGATGGAGCTCGAACTCGCTCAGGTTCGTAGTGTGACCCAGTGTCACCATGCCCGTATCGTGCGGACGGGGTGAGAGTTCACTGAAAATAACCTCGCCCTGCTTGGTCAGGAAGAACTCAACGCCCCAGATGCCGGCACCCGTCAGGGCCTTCGTCACCTTGTCGGCCATCATCTGAGCCTGCTTCAGCGCCTCATCAGAAATCTGGTAGGGTTGCCACGACTCACGGTAGTCGCCAGCCTTCTGCACGTGTCCGATGGGCGGGCAGAACAGCGTGGGCCAGCCGTGCTGCTGGGTGACGGTAAGCAGGGTGAACTCTGAGTCGAAGTCGATGAACTCTTCGATAATCACCTCCTTCACATCGCCACGCGAGCCTTCCATAGCCTCACGGAAGGCCTGCTCCAACTCGCCGTCGTTGTGGACGTAGCTCTGGCCGTGACCAGAGGATGACATCAGGGGCTTCACCACGCAGGGGAACCCAATCTCGTCGGCAGCCCGTTTGAACTCGTCGAAGGTCTTGGCATAGAAATACTTCGCCGTGCGCAGGCCTAGCTCCTTGGCAGCCAGGTCGCGGATGGCCCTACGGTTCATGGTGTAGTTGACGGCACGGGCCGACGGCACCACCTGAATGCCCTGCTCTTCGAACTTAAAGAGGCGCTCGGTGCGGATGGCCTCAATCTCCGGCACGATGATATCGGGCTTATGTTTGTTCACCACAGTTTCCAGAGCATCGCCGTCCAACATGGAAAACACCTCGCGCTCGTCGGCCACCTGCATGGCCGGTGCATTGTCATAACGGTCGCAAGCAATGACATACTGGCCGGCCCTCATGGCGGCAATCACAAACTCCTTGCCCAGTTCGCCTGAGCCTAATAACAGTATCTTTTTCATATTTAAAGCCTTACCTGTTCTTATACATGTTGTCGTAGTACTTCTGATAGTCACCACTCGTCACGTTGTCCAACCACTCCTGGTTGTCGAGATACCAGCGGACGGTCTTCTCGATACCCTCCTCGAACTGGAGTGAGGGTTCCCAACCGAGTTCACGCTGCAACTTGGTGGAGTCGATGGCATAGCGGAGGTCATGGCCCGCACGGTCGGTAACGAAGGTAATCAGGTCCATATCCTCGCCTTCCTTGCGGCCTAGCAGACGGTCAACGGTCTTGATGACCACCTTGATGATGTCGATGTTCTTCCACTCGTTGAAGCCACCGATGTTATACGTATCGGCTATCTTGCCCTCATGGAAGATGAGGTCGATGGCACGGGCATGATCCTCTACATACAGCCAGTCGCGCACGTTTTCACCCTTGCCATAGACGGGAAGTGGCTTGCGGTGACGGATGTTATTAATAAATAAAGGTATCAGCTTCTCGGGGAACTGGTAGGGACCGTAGTTGTTCGAGCAGTTGGTCACTACGACGGGCATACCGTAGGTGTCGTGATAGGCACGCACAAAGTGGTCGCTGGAAGCCTTGGCTGCTGAGTAGGGTGAATGAGGATTGTACTTGGTGGTCTCCAGGAAGAACTTGTCGCCGTAAGCCAGGTGATGCTCAGCACTCGATGCTGTGGTGGTGAACGGCGGTTCGATGCCTTCGGGATGCGTCAGCTCCAAGGCTCCATACACCTCGTCGGTCGAGATGTGGTAGAAGCGCTTGCCCTCATACTTTTCAGGCAGCGACTCCCAATAGAGTTTGGCAGCCTGAAGCAGCGACAAAGTTCCCATCACGTTGGTCTGGGCAAAGGTGAAGGGGTCTTTGATGCTGCGATCTACATGGCTCTCGGCAGCCAGGTGGATGATGCCATCTACCTTCTTGTCCTGCATCAGCTTGTAGAAGGCATCGAAGTCGCAGATGTCCATCTTCACAAACTCGTAGTTGGGCTTGTCTTCTATGTCCTTCAGGTTAGCCAGATTGCCGGCATACGTCAACTTGTCGAGGTTGATGATGTGATACTCAGGATACTTGTTCACAAACAGGCGCACCACGTGGCTTCCTATAAAGCCTGCGCCACCGGTAATTACAATTGTACGTTTCATATATATCTATTAATTTGAATTTTTCTTCCTCCTAAAATAATCGACAATCTCCCTGCCAACGAAAACGCCCAGTCCAAAAATGAGGGCAACGCGAAGTGAATCGGTAAAATCAACTATTCCTTTATCAAGATATTGAAGGATCAAATGACCGATAAAGAAAAGAAAAACTGTACATACGGCCTTAGCCAA
>CACXTX010000065.1:0-12929 GCA_902770635.1 uncultured Prevotellaceae bacterium
GGTAAGAGTCAACCTATATAAGTTTTAATGTTTAACCGAGTCAACTAATCTTAGGGTTTAGACATAATGACAGTCAACCCAAATCAGGAAACGTCAGAATTTCTCAAAAAAAAATCGGAGCCCCTGGTCATCACGACCAGGGGCTCCGCATAGATAATGTTTAACTTAAAGATTTATTTCTACAATTTTATAATTATTCTAGAACTCTTTTTATAGTAACAGAATAGAGGTCAAGCGTAGCATCAACGGTACCAGGTTTTAATATACTGTAATATTTACCTTCATGATCTCCCAATATACCAGAGAAGTCAAGTTCGTACTTTTTACGACCAGCCTTAACAGGCACTGATACTGTTATATTCTGATCACCCGTTCCCCAACCTGACAGTACATTAAACACTATGCCATCAGCATCCTTATCAGACTGGAGATCAAGGACGTATACATAGTTACCAGCTGTGAGTGGGAATTCACCATAATCCACGCACATGAACTGATTCCAGCCTCCATTAGGCTCATAATGGATAGCACCATTGATAACTGGAGGAGTACAGCCAAATGACCAGAATGGGAATGGACCATCTGTGTAAGTTCTTTCATACTCGGTGATTGGTGGTTCAATAGTCCAGTTGGTTGGAATATACCAATCGTTTGACGTTTGTGAAACAGCCCAACCATCCTTATTCTTCCATTTGTTATTGGCTTCTGCACGAACGAATACAGGATTTGTTTCCAGCTCTGTTCCTGCACCAATCAGCCAGTTGGTAAGTGCATTATTACCTGTCATGCTGGTAGCCCGACACTCAACTTTCTCCAATTTTCTACACCAAGAGAACATCTCTCGGTAACATTCTGCTGGCAACTCCTCTGCAGGTAATACTATACTGCCACCCAAACCATAAGAGTTTGCGAACATTTGTTTATAACAACCAACAGCCAACTTTGTTACAGGCAGAGCAGGAACTTTCTTCAGAGAGGTATTATAGAACATACCCTGATAGCAATAATTTGCTAACTTTGTAGCAGGCAAGGTAGGAGTTTTTTCCAGTTTATAACAACCCTCAAACATCCACTCATAGCAATTAGGCTTCAACTCTGTAGCTGGCAATGCAGGAATCTCTGTCAAAGCCGTATATGAGAACATACCACCATAACAACAATTTTCCAACTTCGTGGCAGGCAATGCAGGAGCCTTTTCCAGTTTACTACAAGAGGTAAACATATTCTGATAGCAGTAAGGAGCCAGTGTTGTGGCAGGCAATACGGGAGCCTCTGTCAATCCTGAACAATACCTGAACATAAGTCCATAACAGCCATCAGTCAACTTTGTTGCCTTCAACTCAGGAGCCTTAGTCAAGTTACGACATTCCTGGAACATATACTGATAACAGTAAGGAGCTAATTCAGTTGCAGGTAACTCGGGAGCTTCTGTAAAGCCTGTCTCTTGAAGCATTTTAGCATAGCAGGCTGTAGTAAGAGTAGTAGCTGGCAATAAGAGTTTATATTTGTCATGGGCGACAGTATTGAAGATATACTTCTGTGCTGTATCATCCCAAACATAAGATCCACAAAGTAATCCGTAAAGGGCAAAGTCTTTAGTTATCGTCTTATTGATGTGGTAGTTACCATCAGGGGTAATCATACTCATCACGTTACCATAAACAGCAGCTGACTGATTAGGATGAATCTGCACACCCCAATTCCAATCTGAAGATGTCAGTCGCTCATTAGCACTCTCAAACTCTACCTTGTCACCCTTGACTACATCAATGCTTGTATCAGTGGTAATTTCTTGCTTGGCACCACCGTTCTTGGTGTAAACAACAGGTTTCTCAAGTACTGCGCCATGGAACCAAACAGAAATTGTACCATCCACTAAAGCCTCGAAGGTCAATGGACGCTTAACAGCAACTTGAATCTTCTGTTCGCCAGCATTGTAGTTCTCACTAGCTTCAACAGCAACCGTGATGGTAGCCTCACCATCAGCAATACCAGTCACCAAACCATTGGCATCGACAGTAGCAACCTTTTCGTCAGACGACTTGTAAGTAATTGGCTTGTCTGAATTGATGGAGGTAACAACCCCTGCCAAATCGTAAGTGTCACCTGTAGAAACCGTTATATCAGCAGGTGCTGCCAGATAACTACTTACAGGTTCATCGAGATTAGACATAATCTCTTTACAACTGGTTGTAAACAGGGAAGCAAACAAAAGAGTTACTCCCGCTAAGAAACTTGATTTTTTCATAAGCTCTTATGTTTTTAGTTAAAAGTAATGAATTATATATAATTTAGTAAGTTGCACTTTTACATTCGCAAAGATAAAGAAAAATTATATAAACACGTATACGATTTCGCTTAAAATATGTTAACTGTTGAAAAATTAGAAACAAAAAAAGCTGGACAACACCTTTTTAAGTGTAGTTGCCCAGCCAATTATCAAAAAATATGAAATTTAATCTTACATCTGAGGGAGTTCAAGCCACTTCACATAGCAGAAGTCCATACGGTGAGGCAGTTCCTTATGCTTAGGATACATGCGGATGGCTGACTTGTACTGACCGAACTGACGGGGAGACAGCGTAGCCTCGAAGGTGTAGTTGTTGCCCTCGTGGCTCGTCATCTTCAGAGGCTCAACAGAGAAGACACGCTCCTCACCGTTCTTGCCGGCACAGAGGTTCACCTTCTCCAAACCTACTGCATCGTCCAAGCCCTGCTCGTTGATGACGTACTTGATCTTGTACTCCTGACCAGCCTCGCAACCAGTTGCAGGGAAGTCCCACTCGCAGCTTACCACGTTGATGGCATCCCAACGCTCAGCAACGGCTTCCTTCCACTGGGCAATGTCCTTAGCCAGACGATTGTCGTTCTTCGACAGTTCCTTGAAGCGCTTAGCCTGCTTCTCATAGAACTTAGCATAGTAGTCGTCCAACTGACGCTTCATGGTGTAGTGAGGAGCAATCTGTGCGATAGAGTTCTTCAGCACCTTGATCCAGCCCTTAGAGATACCCTTCTTGTCTGTATCGTAGTACAGAGGAACAATCTCGTTCTCCAGCAAACCATAGATGGTTGCGGCATCAAGCTGATCCTGATAGCCCTGGTTCTGGTAGGTACGCTTCTCAGTAAGTGCCCATCCGGCACCCTCACGATAGCCCTCCAGCCACCAACCGTCCTTAACGGAGAGGTTGACAACACCGTTCATCTCGGCCTTCTCACCAGAGGTACCTGAAGCCTCGAGAGGACGTGTAGGAGTATTCATCCAGATGTCAACACCCGATACGAGGCGACGAGCCAACAGGAAGTCGTAGTCCTCAAGGAAGATAATCTTGCCCTGGAACTCCTCACGCTGTGAAATCTCGAAAATCTTCTTAATCAGGCCCTGACCAGCACCATCAGCGGGGTGAGCCTTACCTGCGAACAGGAAGATAACGGGACGCTCGGGATTGTTGACAATGCGAGAGAGACGGTTCAGGTCGGTGAACAGCAGATGAGCACGCTTGTAAGTAGCGAAACGACGGCAGAAACCGATAACCAACGCGTTGGGGTTGAAACGCTCAACAAGCTTCACAACACGTGCGGGATCGCCCTGATTCTTCAGCCAAGTCTCCTGGAACTGTACAGCGATATAGTCGAACAACTTGGCTTTCAGAGCCTTACGGGTAGCCCAGATTTCCTCGTCTGGACAGTTGTAGATTGCGTGCCAGATGTCCTCGTTAGACTGGTCACTCAGGAAATTGGCGTCGAAGTATTTCTTATACAGTCCGCGCCACTCGGCAGCAGCCCATGTGGGGAAGTGAACACCATTGGTCACATAGCCTACATGGTTCTCCTCAGGATAATAGCCGTTCCAGATAGGAGCAAACATCTTCTGAGAAACCCATCCGTGCAGCTTAGATACACCGTTTACCTCCTGACAAGTGTTGCAGGCGAAGGTTGACATACAGAACTTCTCGCCCTTGTCGTCGGGATTGGTACGGCCCATGCCGATGAACTCGTCCCAAGTGATGCCGAGCTTCTGAGGATAGCCGCCCATATACTTGCCAAACAGGCCCTCCTCGAAGTAGTCGTGACCAGCAGGAACAGGGGTATGAACGGTGTACAGACCTGAAGCACGAACCAGCTCGAGAGCCTGGTTGAAGGTAAGACCATCTTCCTCGATATAGTCGCACAGACGCTGCAAGTTGCAGAGTGCTGCGTGACCTTCGTTACAATGGTAGATATCTTTCTTGATGCCCAGCTTCTTCAGCAACAGCATACCACCGATACCCAACAGAATCTCCTGCTTCAGACGGTTCTCCCAGTCACCACCATAGAGGCTGTGTGTGATGGGCTTGTCGAAGTCTGAGTTCATCTCGTTATCGGTATCCAGCAGGTACAGGCTTACACGACCTACGTTAACACGCCATACATAAGCGTGAACCTGATAGTTAGTATAAGGAACGTCAACCACCATGGGATTGCCGTCCTTGTCGAGCTGACGAACGATAGGCAGCGAACCGAAGTTCTGGGCCTCGTAGTTGGCAATCTGCTGTCCGTCCATTGAGAGGCTCTGTGTGAAGTAACCGAAACGATAGAGGAAACCAACGGCACACATGTCAACGTTAGAGTCGGAAGCCTCCTTCACATAGTCACCTGCCAGCATACCCAGACCGCCCGAATAGATTTTCAGGGCTGAGTGGATACCATACTCCATACAGAAGTAGGCTACAGAAGGACGTGTCTTGTCAGGCTTTACGTCCATGTAAGCACGGAACTGCGCATAAACGTCCTTAACACGCTTCATCAACGCCTTGTCCTTCAGGATTTCCTCCTTACGAGCATAGCTCAGACGCTCCAGGAGCATCACGGGATTATGCTTCACATCATGGTAAATCTCAGGGTCAAGGTCACGGAACAAGTCACGTGCCTCGAAGTTCCATACCCACCACATGTTGTGGGCCATCTCGTCCAAACACTTCAATTGCTCAGGAAGACTTGACTTAACAATCAACTCTTTCCACTGTGGAGCATTTGCATAATCAGCTTTAATTTTCATAATCTATCAATTATAATGTTTTGTCTCTATCAATTATCAATTAGAACAGCGTTCTTGTGCTTTGCGTAGTGCTATGTCGTAGGCTTCGTGATAGAACTTGATGAACTCGCTCCACAATGCCTTTTTCGACAGCTTGTCAGCAGCCTTGCGACACTCATCCACCTCCTTCTGGCTCATCGCAGAGAACTTGGCTACGGTATCCTTGATGGCATCAGCCACCTCCGAGTAGTTATAGTCCGTACGGTGAATCACCTTCACGCCGTCCTCTATCTCACCATAACGTCCGCCAAACTCGCTGTTAGCCCAGAGGCCGAAGCCTGCCAGATCGGTCGTGATGCAAGGAACCTTGAAAGCCACAGCCTCCAGCGGGGTATAGCCCCAAGGCTCATAATAAGAGGGATAGACGCAGAGGTCGTTACCCAGCACAATATCATAGTAGGTCATATTCACGATGCCATCCTTACCGTCCAGATAGCAAGGCAGGAAGATGACCTTCACCTTCTCGTCCTTACGGTTATGCATATCGTAGTATTTCATCATACTCAACACGTTGTCGTGGCTCATATTATGCAGCCAGTGGGTCACCTGAGGAACCTCAAGGGGAGATTGAGAATTACTCATTTTCTCATTTCCTCCATTTCTCCATTTCTCAAGACGCTCCTGCAAATCCTTGCGGGGCTCTCCTACCCAACCGGGCACCTCGATAAAGGCAACCACCTTCTTCTTTAACTCACGGTCGCGCAACAGGCGGTTCATCGCTTCGACAAACACGTCGATTCCCTTATTGCGGAACTCGTAGCGACCAGAGGTCGATACAATCAGCGTATTGTCGTCCAGCGACTCACCCAGCAAGGCATTAGCCACTTCCAACAAACGCTTGCGGGCAGCCTTACGCTTGCTGTTGAACACAGCACCCTTGGGTACGAAGCTATTGTCGAAACCATTGGGCAGCACCACATCTACAGGCTTGTCCAGCAGTTCCTTACACTCATTGGCAGTAATGTCGCTCACTGTTGTAAAGCAGTCCACATGGTGGGCTGTCTGCTTCTCGATAGAGTGTTTCGACTGCATGTTCAATTCGCCTGCCATCTGGTCGCCGTTATAGGCAAACAAATAGTCGTACAAAGGCTTCTGGTTACCAGCTATCGAACGTCCGATACTCGTAGCATGTGTAGTAAATACGGTTCCTATCTGGGGCAGATGCGACTTGATGTAGAGTGCGCCCAGACCGCACATCCACTCGTTAGCGTGGTAAATCACGCGCTGGCCTTTGTTCAGGTAGTGGTTGTAATAACTCTCCACCACCAGTCCAGCAGCATAAGAGAACATAGATGCCTCGTCATAGTCACCATAAGCGTGAAGCGAGTCAACGCCATAGTTCTCCCAAAGCCATCCGTAAATCTCATTCTTCTGTTCGAAGAAAGGGTTAAAGTCCACCAGGATAGCAATCGGCTCGCCAGGTACGGTCCATCGACCTACCCTAACCTTCAGGCCTTGCTCCTTAGCCTCCCATTGCCATTCGGCAAAGAGCGACTTGTCTTCCTTGAAATAGGGACTCTCCTCTTGTTTCCAAAAGTCAGGACCAATAAACAGTATCCTGTCTTTCATTTCTTCCTGAAGTGTCTTTGCGCGAGTTGACAGCACGGTATAGATACCGCCCACTTTATTACAAACCTCCCAGCTCGACTCAAAGATGTAATCAGGTCTTAAATAATCCTTTCCCATTCTTATATACTAGTATAACGCCTGCAAAGATACCTAAAAAAAACCAAATACAACCATGTTTCCTTATTATTTTCTACGTAAACGTTTATTTTTTGATTTAGATTCAGTACCTTTGAACTTCGCCCGAAGTTACTTTCGTTCGGAAACACAAATAAAATCCTTTTTCTTTTGTGTTTTACTCACTTATTCGTAACTTTGCCATCAAAAAAACGGGAATCATGTTCAAGAACCTCCTTCTCACACTTCTGTGGCTGTGTGCCCCACTTGCCCTGTCTGCTCAGGACGATGCCTTTCGCGCGTACCTTTATAATAATGAATATGATGTTTATCTGCGTATCAACTTCTACGAGCAAGACGTCGTTATTCCTGGTCAGGAGCTCTACGGCAATCTCCCCGGCTTTCTGCGCAAGAACCACAACTCCTTCTGCTGGGTTATAACTTCCTGCGAGGTGAAAAATGACAAGGAGGCCACCCTGCAACTCATCAACGACTTCGGAAGCGAAGACCTCACTGCCACTCTCACGCGCCAGAACGACTCCATCTACATCCTTAGACAGGGTTCAGGCAACACCATCAAGGTGCCCTCAAAGGGCAAGTGGCAAAAACTTCCCAAGACATTACAGTTCAAGCGAAAGAAGAATTAAATAAACAGAAATCACTAAACTAAAATAGATGAATTATGAAAAGAATGTTATTGAGCCTCATGGCTATTGTGTGTGTGCTGACGCTTTCTGCACAGTCAAGTATTTATGATTTCAAAGCTAAGGACGATGCTGGCAATGACGTATCGCTTGCCCAGTACAAGGGTAAAGTATTGCTAATTGTCAACACCGCTACCCGCTGTGGTTTTACTCCCCAGTATAAGGAACTGGAGGCTTTGTATGAGAAGTATCGCAACGAGGGATTGGAGATTCTCGATTTCCCCTGCAACCAGTTTGGACAGCAGGCTCCTGGCACGATTCAAGAGATTCGTCAGTTCTGCTCGGCTAACTTCGATATTCAATTTCCACAATTCGACAAGATTGAGGTGAACGGAGCCAATGCTCATCCGCTCTTCACGTGGCTGAAGGCACAAAAAGGCTTTGCTGGCTTTGACGTCAACGACCAGCGAGGAAAACTCATGGACGGAATGCTCCGTAAGCGTGACGCCAACTACGACAAGAATGCTGATATCAAATGGAACTTCACCAAGTTCCTTGTCAGTCGTGATGGCCGAGTGGTAAAACGTTATGAGCCCACCGACAAGATTGCCGACATTGATGTTGACGTGCAACTGGAGCTCAACCCTGCCCTCAGCACCATTATGGCACGCCGTTCGGTACGTAAATATCTGGATAAAGTCGTAGAACACGACAAACTGGAAGTAGTGGTACGTGCAGGCATTAATGCCCCCAGCGGCGTTAACCGACAACCTTGGATAGTACGTGTGGTTGAAGATCAGCAATTGATAGCCGACGTAAACAAAGCTGCAGGCCGAAACCTCTTCTATGGTGCCCCCAACCTGATTTGTGTTTGCACCCCAGCCGCTGGCGGAGGTGAGCTTGACGCAGGTTTATTAGGCGAAAATATGATGCTGGCAGCCAAAGCAATAGGTCTTGGCACCGTTTGCCTGGGTGGTCCTGTCCGCTTCTTGCTGTCTAATGATAAGTGCAAGTTCTTCCTTGACCGCCTTGACATCCCTGCCGATTACAAACTAAACTATATCCTTGCCATCGGCTATCCCAACGAGGCTCCCAACGCCAAACCTCGCGATGCCACCAAGGTAAAGTTTATCAAGTAAAAGGAAACTATTGAACAATTAACTTATGAGAAAACTATTCACAACATTACTACTGATACCCGCCGTGATGGTGTCGTCGGCACAGACTGAGAAAACTAGAGGGTTTGACGACCTGTATCATTACATTGAAAACCTTGACGTGTTTGAATGCGGGCAGGAAGATGCGCGCGCCTACTACATACCCGGGCACCACATGCTGCTGAACGGCAGGTGGAAGTTCTTCTACGGCAATACGCCTCAGGAGATTCCGAGCCACTTCTACGAGGAGAAATTCGCTGACGCCAAGTGGGGCACCATCGATGTGCCATCGAACTGGGAGATGAGGGGCTACGGCGACCCACTGTTCCGCAACGTGTCGGCACCATTCAAGGCCGACCCGCCAAAAACACCACGCGACTATAATCCAACGGGCGCCTACCGCACCACCTTCACCATTCCGTCAGACTGGAACGGCGAAGAGATTTTCGTGCGATTTGAAAAGGTGGCTTCGGCATCGTTCCTGTGGATTAACGGTCAGGAGGTGGGCTACAACGAGGGGGCTCAGGAGCCGGCCGAATACAATATCACAAAGTATCTGAAGAAGAGTCGCAACACGCTGGCCATGAAGGTGATAAAATACAGCGACGGCTTTTATCTGGAGGGACAGGACTACTGGCGACTGGCGGGCATCTTCGACGATGTTTATCTCTATGCCACGCCCAAGACCCGCTTGTTCGACTGGTATGTGACCACCGACCTGGACAAGGACTATCGCGATGCCGACCTGAACATAGAGGTGAACGTGAGAAGCTATGACAAGCAGCCCACAACAGCTGCCCTCAAGGTGCAGGCCGTGCTGACCGGTGCCGACGGAAAGGAAGTGGCGCGAATGGAGAGTAAGCCGGCAACATTTGCCAAGGGCAACCGTACGATGACGCTGAACATGAGCAAGCACATAGGCAACCCCCTGAAATGGACGGCCGAAACACCGAATCTGTATAACCTCAAGATGTATCTTGTAGATGCCGCCACAGGCAAGCGGATATCAGAAAACACGCCCGAGGATGCCCGACAGGATGTGGGATTCAAAGAGACGGAGATGCGCAACAACGTGTTCTACCTGAACGGCAAACCGCTGAAGGTGAACGCTCAGTGCTCGCACATGCAGGATCCCGACAACGGGCACGCTGTGAGCGACGAACTGGTAAAGAAGGATATGACCATACTGAAGCAGTTTGGCTTCAACGGCGTGCGCACCAGCCACTATCCGCCCGTGCCGCGCTATCTGGAATATGCTGCCCGCTACGGCTTGTATATCATCAACGAGGCCGGCGTAGAGGCACATGCCACCGAATGGGTCTCGAACGACAAGCGGTTTATTCCGATGTATCGTGAGCGCGTGCGCCGCATGGTGCTGCGCGACCGCAATCAGCCGGCGGTGCTCTTCTGGAGTGCCGGCAACGAGAGCGGCGAGGGTCCGAACATCGGCGAGGTGATTGACGAAGGGCGCAAATACGACCACACACGCTGGTGGATGTACGGCGGCAATGCCTACAGTCATCCTGCAGAAGACATCATCGGTCCGCGCTACCCTACTGCGCTGGCCCTCGACCTGAGAGTGGGTCGGCACGGCGATGGCGATGTGCGCCCGTCGTTCATGGATGAGTATATCTCGGTGGCCGGCAACAGCGGCGGCATGTTCGACGAGATGTGGCGCGCCATCTATACCCACGAGCGCTGCATAGGCGGTGCCGTTTGGGACTTTGTGTCGCCAGGACTGACGCAGCCTATCCGCAGACTCAACGACAAATCGGGGCACCACGTGATGGCGCATATCATGGGTAATGCCAAACTGGTGGCCGACACCCGCAACCGTAAGAACAAAGTGATTGACCTGAGCGGACACGACGAGTGGGTAGAGGTGTATCGCGACGACTGTCTGGAACTGACCGGCAGCGCGCTGACCATCGGGTTCGACGTCTATCCCCGCGAGCTCATCAGCTCGTGCGGCTCGTTCGTAACTAAAGGCGAATGGCAGTTTGGTGTTCAGCAGAACGGAAAGCAGCAGCTGGTGTTCTACATCAACACCGACAAGGCGCCAGCCTCAGAAGGCGAGCCCAAGGCATTCCCCTTTGGCAGAAGACCTGCTGCCACCAACCATAAATACGAGCTATCGGCCCCACTACCCGCCGACTGGGAGAACAAGTGGCACCACGTGGAAGCCAACTACGACGGCAAGCAGATGACGGTGAGCATCGATGGCAAGCAGGTGGCACAGATGGAGGCTCAGGGTAACATCATCAACGCCCCGTTCCCCGTAAACATCGGCCGCAACGAGCAGACTCACGGGCAAGATACCCATGTGTATATCTGCGATGCGCTGATGGACAATGTAGTGATTAGCGACAACTCAGGACAGTTGCTTAATCTCGACTTTGAGACCGAGCAGCAGGAGGGCTCGTACTTCAGCTACGGCATCGGTGCCCGCACCTACGGAACAATATGGCCCGACAGAACCGTTCAGCCGGAAATCTATCAGATGAAGAAAGCAGCCCAGCCTATATCGTGCCGACTGCTGAGTGCCGACAACGGAACGGTGGAGATATGGAACAGAAACCACTTCCTCAACACTTCTTATTATAATATGAAGTGGGAACTCTACGAGGATGGCGTGTGCCTGCAGAAAGGCGCGCTGAATCCGGATGTAGAGCCCCTGGGCAAGAAAGTCATCACCCTGCCCTACAGCCGTCCGGCCATCAAGCCGGGCTGCGAATACCGACTGATGATAACAAGCGCACTGAAGGCCGACGAGATATGGGCACAGAAAGGACACATAGCTGCGTGGGACCAGTTGGAACTGCCCTGGCAACAGCTGGACACACCGTCAGACAAAACCGTTGGGAAGGCTGTGCTGAACCAGACGGCCGACGCCATCAGCGTGAGCGGCGAGGGATTTGCCTACACCTTCACACCCGACGGACAGCTCTGCAGCATCTGCCAAAACGGACAGGAACTGCTGAAATCGCCGCTGCAGATGAACGTTTGGCGCGCACCGCTGGCTCTTGAGGTCGACGGTTGGGACCAATGGAACATTACCTACAACAACCGCAAGGCCTGGAACGGCGGGCAGATAGCCAACGAGTTCTACAGCAACCATCTGAACGCCATCACGCACATACCCATCTCGTGCGAGGCTTTTGAGGCCAACGGTCAGGTGTATATCAATGTGCGCTGCTTTTCGCAGTTCGGCGCTCCCGTCAACACATCGCTCGATGCCTATATCACCGGTCTGCGCTATTCTGGATTCTCTGAGGTCTATGAGTATCGCATCAACGGCGACGGCACCATCGCCTTGCATCACATTCTTGAGCCCGAAGGTCCAATGCCCGCGCTGTTGCCACGCATCGGACTGACTATAACGCTCAACGACCAGATGCAGCAGGTGAAGTGGTACGGACGCGGCCCCGAGGAGAACTATCCCGACCGCAAGACGGGCTACCCCATCGGCATCTATGAGCGCTCGGTCGACGATATGTTTGAGCCTTATCTCATTCCCCAGGATTGCGGTCTGCGCTGCGACAACCGCTGGCTCAACATGAGCAACAACAAAGGACAAGGTCTGCGCATTGCGATGGACGAACCGTTCAACTTCAACGCCTATCACTACAGCACCGACAACCTGACGAAGGCGGTATATACCTACCAGCTGCAGAAGCAGGACGGCATTACGCTGAACCTCGACTACAACACCACGGGCGTAGGTTGCACGGCCTGCTATGTGCTGCCCGGTTATCAGGTGAAGCCCGCCCGCTACGAGCGACGACTCACCATCGAGCCAATATCAAAGTAATGACAGGCTCAGCTATTCTTCTTATAACTCTGAACAGCCCAACAGCCCATCAGTGTGCCGATGCCCGCAAGGGCTAAGACCTGGTGGGCTGTTTCGTGCAGTCCACCACCGCGGATAAAGACGGTGCGGATGGCATCGATAAAGTAGTGCATGGGGTTGATGAATGAAAAGATGTTCTTTTTGTTTGATTTGCATAAAAACAGAGCGTTATTTCATGGAAAATGATTATCTTTGCAAACAAAAAGGACTTCTTATGAACAGACAACCACAATTGATGGACCGTTCGCAGATGCAGCACATATTAGCTCCTGATCTGCAGAAGATACGCCAACAAGTGTATTTTGATAATAAGCTTGGCATCGTGCATGGAGATTCGACGGTGTTCAAACTCATTATGAAGCAGAAGCCCCCATTCATTATCAACGACCACCGACTGGGTGTTATTCTTAATGGCGAGGCCAGCATCAACTTCAACCTGCAAGACCGCCACCTCACTGCAGGTACATTGGCCTATCTGGGGCCTGGCACCATCATCATGCCTCATCAGTTCTCGAACAACT
>CACXTX010000065.1:12971-14131 GCA_902770635.1 uncultured Prevotellaceae bacterium
AGATGGTGCATCAGCCCGAATACCATCATCCCACAGCCAGCGCACTTGTGGCAGCATTAATGCAACATTACGACGGATGCTATCGCAAACAAGCTGACCGGGCTATTCTCTCACAATCGCGTGAGCAGACCATCTTCGACCGTTTCCTTCAACTGGTCACCCAGCATTGTGCCGAACAACACCAGATAGGCTACTATGCCGAACGTATGTGCCTCACTGAGCGCTACCTGACCACTATCATCCGCCAAACCAGCGGCACCACCGCCAAGGACTGGATAGACCGTGCCCTCATCACCCGCATCAAAATAGAACTGCGCCACACGGACAAGTCTTCAGCACAGATAGCCGAGGAGATGCACTTTGCCAACCCCTCATTCTTCTCCAAGTATTTCCGCCGCCTCACCGGCATGACGCCCGGCGATTATAAAAGAGTATAAAGTAATGATAAAGGAACAGATATCCATTTTAATGGTAGTGATGAGTGGTCTATGTCAACCTCTGTCTGCGCAATCCCTATTTCATCGCATTGATAGTACCGTTGCATCCCGCTACTATCACATGCGTGGCATTGATACAACGTATATCTCGCGGCCAACGACAAAATGGACCATCTCGGCACGGATGAATGTGTCGGGTACTAAGATTAAGACTGAGGGTATGGATAATGGTCGGCATTTCCTGTCGGAGATGAAAGCTGACAGAAAGGCTACACTGAGTCTGGGTGTCAGCTATCTCGGAGTCTCACTCAGTGCTTCTCTCAATCCAGCAAAGTTGATGGGTAAATACCATGACTATGAACTGAACTTCAACAGCTACGGCCGACGTTTCGGCTTCGATATCGTCTATCAAGACGCCAAAAACTTCTCAGGCTGGCACGACCACGAAGGGATGGAACGTATCGAACTGCCTGACGGTTTACTATCAGTAAAAACATTAAACATCAACGCTTTCTATATCTTCAACTGTCGTAGATTCTCCTATCCTGCGGCCTTTTCACAGAGTTATATCCAGCGACGTTCCGCTGGTAGCTTCTTATTGGCGGTCTCAGGCCAGGGACAGCGCGCTACACTCGAGTGGGAAAAGGAGATGAATCTCAAGATGATGAACATCGGTATCGGCGCAGGCTACGGTTACAACTACGTACCCGGACAAGGTTGGCT
>CACXTX010000066.1 GCA_902770635.1 uncultured Prevotellaceae bacterium
GGGCAGAGTGTGCGATTCCGTCAGGTCAATAGGAGTGTCTCCGTTAATCGTTGCCACCGCATTGCGAGGACGGGTATAAAGACTCAGACGACCGGTATGGGGCGTAGGTTTTGCAGCCTGCACGTCGTTTTGCTTCTGGGCCACTACTGTGAACGAAGTCTTTTGCGGGTCACAGTCGGCCTTGCGTGTCTCTACAACATAAGAGCCCTCGCGCAACTGGGTCTGCCAGGAGCCGTTACCCACGTTCTTGCCCTCAAACCAAATCTCGGCATTGTTGTCCACCTTTACCGTTACGTCACCGAAGTGGTCAGACATATCGCGCTGTTCCACGTTAATCAAACGAAGGCTGGCATCGTCGTCAGTAGTAATGATGAACGAGGTCTCACCCTCAAAACGATCCTTCAAGGCACGTACCGTGTGGCGACCATAGTTCAAATACTTGTGGTTAATAGGCGACTGACCAACATTCTCGCCGTCGATATAGATAGTCGAGTTGGCCATCTGCGAGTTAATAGTGACATAGCGACCGATACCGATATCCAAATACATCTCATAGGTTCGGGCACCATCAATAGTTACGGGATAGTAATACTCACGCAACGCCCCATAGTTCCTATGACGAATGGTGAGTTTTTTCGAGCGACGAGGCACATAGAGCCAGATTTCGCCATCGTGATCCTCGCTGGCTACAATACCCAGCGAACCACCATCGAAGGTAAATCCACGTTCTGGAGTCTGAATCTTAATCAGGGCGGCTTTCTCACCGTTCTGGTCCAGTTTTTGAGTGCCATGCGTATTGGCAGTCATGTCCTTTTCCAGCCTTTGGAACTTCAGAACTTTGATGTTTTGTGCGTTCAAGCACATAGCCATCAAGCTAATAAAAGCAATTAGAAAAAGTTTTTTCATATCGTAATAGTTATTTGTTACACACTATTTGGGGACAAAGATAGTTAAAAAATACAAAACGACCAAAGATTTATAGAAAAAAGACTGCTATCAGCGTTCTCATGATTTCATTTTACAACCACTTTCTTTCCTTTGGAGATATATACACCCTTCTGCTTGGGCTGTCCTTGCAGCTTCCTGCCCTCCAGGTCGTACCACTCTTCATTGTTCACTTCTTCCCTATTCACCAGAGAAGCGTCAATTCCCGTCGTTCCACCAATCTCCTGGATGGGGATATAGCGAGGAGCAGGCTGACTGTTCTCCAAACGGTGAACCGTGTAGGCCTCGAAGGGACGTACCTCACGATAGTCGCGTTCAAACACGCTACCCTCGAAGTAGCTGCCACGAACCTCGCCCACGTTCAGTGCCCATACTGCCGACGAGCGTTCCTTGCGTTGCATGGCTGGAACCATCACAATGCTCGAGTCAGCCAGTGCCAGCGTGTTCGTCACCGTTGCAGGCACGTCAACGTTCTGTGCAGAGAACGTCACTCGTCCGTTCAGGTTGTAATCAGCCGTATATTCCTCCGAGTTAGGCATACTTATAATATAAGGTATATTCGCCTCGATGTCCGTTACAGGCTGCAATCCGTTTTCTGTCAGTCTGCGCAACCAGAAGTGCTTGTTGCTTGCTGGGTTGTTGAATGGAGCTATCACGCCCTTCGTCTCGTGCTGAATGGTCTGCACATGGAAAGGCAGTGCTATCGACTCCCATCCTCTGCTCGTACCCTTCGTCGTCGATTGTCCGAAGTTGCGCGTATAGCTGATGCGCTCAGCCACGAAGGCCTGTGGTGCATAGAAGTTATTGTTACCTTCTTGGACATCGGTTAGGACAATCTCATTCGCCACTCCGTTGATGACTACGTTCTGAACACCTTGTGGTGCCAAAGATGCCTCATTGACATAAACCAAGAGGTTGGGGTTATCTGTCAATCCCTGCAGGTCTGTAGTCTCCAGTGGTGTCGTCTTATGCCACACAATGGCAGCGATACTCTTAGCAGCTTCAGAACGACCTCCTACATTAGCAAATGCTTCATCGAGTGTTTTTGTTCCTGAAACATGAGCGACCAGCCCGTTAAAGGTGGCTATGCCCCCACCTTCTTCTGCGAAAAGGTCTGCAATCTCCGAGGATGACAACACACGATTGTAGATTCTCACATCATCCAAGATACCACGCAATGGATAAGCCCACATATCAGGAACTCCATCATAGTAATGCATACCCAGCGTAAGAGGTTCTGTATTGCTATACGAGAACGATCTCGTCAATGTCTTCTCGTCCATCAGAATACCATCAAGGTAGTACTTTGCTACATTACCTTCTACAGTTCCTGTTATCATGTGCCACATTCCTGTCTCTGGAAATTCGTTAATACCGGCATCATTCGTTCCACCATATTCATTGGTGGCTCCAACACTTCTTACACCGAGTCTGTATGAGCCGTTCTCAATATCACGACCTTTGTTAATCAAATAGCCGCTACCATATCCATCGGCATCGGTATATACCCAAGCACTTAGTGTGAAGGTATTCAGATGCAAGATTTCCTTATCAGGGATGGAAATGTAATTCATCTCCTGACCAAAGAATTGGTAAGCGCCATTTTCATTTCCGTGTCTATCGGTAGTCAGCACCACATTACCAATCACTTCTCCGTGATTCCCATGACCACTTTCATCGTTTGCATTGCCATTAAAAGGATAATAAGCCACAAGACTGTTTGACTGCTCTGTGAAGTAACCTGGATTAGATGAACCTCCATCAATATGAGCATAGGTATAGTCAACATGGTTATCGTCATAGACAGTTCCTGCTCCACCAATTAGATTTATACAACCTGCGAACATTCCATTACCATCCTCTATTTTTGACGTATTCCATCCATTTCCTGCATAAATCCTTGTGAGACTGGAGCAACGTTCGAACATAAAGTGCATACCAGTCACATTAGCTGTATTAAAGCTACTTAGGTCAAGGCTAGTCAAACTATAACAGCCAACGAACATGCCACTCATGGTCGTAACTTTAGCCGTATTGAAGTTGTTCACTTCAAGGCTTGTCAAACCAGAACAGTTTCCGAACATGCCACTCATGTCTATCACATTCTTTGTATTAAAACTGCTCACGTCAAGGCGCGTCAAACCAGAGCAGCCATAAAACATGCTTCCCATGTTCGTAACATTGTCTGTATTGAATTCACTCAAGTCAAGGCTTGTCAAACCAGAACAGCCATAAAACATGTTTCCCATGTTCAGAACACTGACTGTATTGAAGCTACTCAAGTCAAGGCTTGTCAAACCAGAGCAGCCAAAGAACATGTCGTCCATGTTCTTCACATTAGCCGTGTTAAATCCACTCACGTCAAGACTTGTTAGACCAGAGCAACCATAGAACACACTGTACATGTACGTCACATTAGTCGTGTTAAAATTGCTTACATCAAGATTCGTCAAGCCTGAACAACCAGAGAACATGTTTCTCATGTCCGTTACTTTTGCCGTATTGAAATGGCTCAAGTCTAGGCTCGTCAAACTGGAACAACCAGAGAACATGTAACCAATGTTCGTCACATAGTCTGTCTTGAGATTATCTATACCAAAGACATCTGTCAATTTATCGCAGCCAGAGAACCAATGGGCTGTAGAAGTCAGAGAAGTGCAGTTGGCAAACGAATCATCAAAAACAACGGTAATAATGCCACCTACAGCATCATTCCACTGTCTACCTTCAATAGAGCCATCATTATTCATATAGAACGGCCCGACGTCCATTCCACCTCGAACATCCTTTTCCGTATCATAATAGAACGTTAGCTTGGTATTGTTGTCACTCAGCACGGCGTAAGGTTCTGCATTACCATCTGCCGCCCACAATTTCATGGGCATGACGGATGCCAACATCAGTAGTAATAAGGATAATAGTCTTGTTTTCATATCGTTTTATTTTTTAGTCATTCTCAATCACAAATAGAACATTACACTATACTCTGCCTGCAAAGATAAACAAAAAAGGTGAAAGCACCAACGCTTTCACCCGTTTATTTTATTGACAGATTTGCAAAAACCACTCACCACACTCACCCTGCAGGGGTTAAGACGCTGGAAATAAATAGGTTACAGAAAACAGACACTCACCTGGGGGCTCACCCAGGTGAGTGTCTCATTCACGCCAAATCCTTTATATTCAACCACTTAACACCTATTGGGTGAGTGTGGTGAGTGTCTATCAAAAAACTTCGCCCTACCCTCGCTTAATTGAGTTTTTCTTGCGCTGGTCGTGGTCAAGGATAATCTTACGCATACGCATAGACTGGGGAGTTACCTCCACCAACTCGTCTTCCTTGATGTATTCCAGACATTCCTCCAGCGACATCACTACCTTCGGAATGATACGAGCCTTGTCGTCAGTACCCGACGCACGCACGTTGGTCAACTGCTTGGCCTTGCATACGTTGACGACGAGGTCGTTGTCGTGAACATGTTCACCAACAACCTGTCCCATATAGACGTCCTCACCCGGGTCAATAAAGAACTTACCACGATCCTGCAATTTGTCGATGGCGTAGGCAAAGGCATTACCCGTTTCCAGTGCAATCATCGAACCGTTCACACGACGCTCTATCTCGCCCTTGTAAGGCTGGTACTCCTTGAAACGGTGAGCCATGATGGCCTCACCCTGGCTGGCTGTCAGCACATTGGTACGCAGACCGATGATGCCACGTGAGGGAATGTCAAACTCAATGTTGGTTCGTTCGCCCTGACTCTCCATCGAGGTCATCTCACCCTTACGGCGAGTCACCATATCAATCATCTTCGAGGCAAACTCCTCAGGCACGTTGATGGTCAGTTCCTCAATAGGCTCACACTTTACTGCGTCGTCACATTTCTCATTTCTCATTTCTCCTTTCTCATTCAGCCACTTGTAGATGACCTGTGGCTGTCCCACCTGCAACTCGTAGCCTTCGCGACGCATGGTCTCAATCAATACAGAGAGGTGCAGCACACCACGTCCACTGACTATCCAGCGGTCCGTACTGTCCTCAAACGGCTCTACACGCAGGGCCAGGTTCTTCTCCAGTTCCTTCTCCAGGCGGTCGTTGATATGGCGCGAGGTCACAAACTTACCTTCCTTGCCGAAGAAGGGCGAGTCGTTGATGGTAAACAACATCGACATCGTAGGCTCGTCGATGGCAATGGGAGGCAGGGGCTCCGGATTCTCCACGTCACAGATAGTATCGCCAATCTCGAATTTCTCCAGTCCGATGACAGCACAGATGTCGCCACAATCTACCTGGTCGATACGCTGGTGTCCCATTCCGTCGAAGGTGTGCAGCTCCTTGATCTTTGTCTTCTCCATCGAACCGTCACGATGGGCGATGGTCACCTGCTGACCGTCTTTCAGCTGGCCACGATGAACACGACCCACGGCAATACGACCCGTATAGCTGGAGTAGTCCAACGAGGTAATCAGCATCTGGGGTGTTCCCTCTATCTGCTTGGGAGCAGGAATCACCTCGACAATCTTATCTAATAAATAGGTAATGTCCGTAGTTGGCTTGTTATAGTCCTCACCCATCCAGCCGTTCTTGGCAGAACCATAGACGACGGGGAAGTCCAACTGGTCTTCCGTCGCGTTGAGCGAGAACATCAGGTCGAACACCATCTCGTAAACCTCCTCGGGGCGACAGTTAGGCTTATCCACCTTGTTCACCACGACGATGGGCTTCAGTCCGATCTGGAGGGCTTTCTGGAGTACGAAACGCGTCTGTGGCATCGGACCCTCAAAGGCATCCACCAACAACAGACAGCCGTCGGCCATATTCAGCACGCGCTCTACCTCACCACCGAAGTCGGAGTGTCCCGGGGTGTCAATGATATTGATTTTCGTTCCTTTCCAATTGATACTAACATTCTTCGAAAGAATCGTGATGCCTCGTTCGCGCTCCAGGTCGTTAGCATCCAACACCTGGCTCGACAGGTTCTGGCCCTCACGGAACAGGTTGCCTGCCAGCATCATCTTGTCCACGAGCGTCGTCTTGCCGTGGTCCACGTGTGCAATAATTGCAATATTCCTAATATCCTGCATAACTAAAAATTACATGATTTCGGGTGACTCTCAACCGAAAATTCTATTTTCGGCTGCAAAGGTACACAAAAAAAGGGAAAAAATAGGGTGCGGCAGCAAATTTTTCACTTTTCGTTATCAATTATCAATTATCAATTATCAACTATCAATTAGCGAATGCGTTTCACTTACAAAGGTAGCGTCATCACGAAGCGTGCTCCTTCGGTGTAACTGGTGTCCAGCACAATATCGCCACCCATACGACGGCAGATGCTACGCGCAACGGTCAGTCCGATACCAGTACCCACGCTATATTCATTGAGCTGTACAAATTCCTCGAAGATGTGCTCTGCCTCACTGGCCGGGATGCCGATACCCGTATCCTCCACGACAAACTGCACCTTGTCGCCTTTCTGCTCAATAGTCAGGGTGATGCTACCCTCCTTGGTGAATCGCTCGGCATTGTCGAGCAGCAGGACAAGGGCACGTGTAGCAGCCTGTTCGTTGGTTTGCACCGACAGTTCCTCTGCCCCCTCACCCCATTTCAGTTCGACGGGTATCTTGTTTTTCTCGTTGACGATGGTGACGTTGAAAGCCTCCGTTCCCAACTGCATGACACTTACATAGTCGTTACGCTCTATCACCTTCTTGCTGTTGACATCGCTTAGCTCCAGCATCTTGTTCACCAACTCGGCTATGCGATTGGTGTTCTCCATGATTTTCTCGTTCAGATCCAGCCTCGTCTCCTGGTCCAGCTTCATATCTGGCGACGTGACAATCTGGGTGAATCCAGAGAGGATGTTCAGAGGGGTTCGTATCTCGTGCGACATCTGTTGGATGAACGAGGTCTTCATGCGCGACGACTCCTTAGTGCGCTCGTTGGCCTCAGCCAGCTTGACGTAGGCCCTCTCCAGACGCAAGGATGCCTGATGACGGTAATAGATAATCAGTACGAAGCAGAAGATGACCAACACCAGGGTGAGGATGGTGGCAAAATAGCGTTGGCGCACCAGGTCACTCTTACGCTCTGTCAGCTCGTTTTCCTTCTGTTGCATATTGTAGAGGGTGGTCAGCTCCATCGCTGCATCACGCTGCATGAGGTCGATGGCCTCATCCAGCTCGTCACAGATCTGCCTGCTCATGGCATTGGCGTTTTCTATACGGTGGGCAGACAGGTTGGCGCGATATTTCGGTAGCAGGTGTTGTCGGATGACATCCATCGTGGGATGGACACTGAATTTCTCCATCTGCTTGTCCAGCACCTCATAGTTGTCGGCGGCCTCTTCCCAGCGCTCTGCCAACATCAGGTAGTTAATGGCTTCTATTTTCCCTTCGTCTGTCTGGGCGTAGAGCGACTTCTTGGCCTCGTCGTAGGCTTTCTGTGCCTCCGCATGTTGTCCCAGTCCCTCCAAGGCACTGGCACTATAGATGTTCAGTCGTGCCTGTTGCTTATCCACGAAGTCAGGCTCTGGATTCGCTGTCTGTTTATAATAGTCGAGCAACATCCTGAATTTCTCCGTCCACTCGTATGCCTCTTGGAAGCGGTTCGCCTGGATATAGGCCTCCGTTATCTTGATGATGCCTGCAATCGCTGTCCTGAAGTTCGTCCTGACAGGCTCCTTTTCCACCACTTCGTAGAACAGGTTGTAGGCTTGGTTGAAATGGGTGACAGCCTCGACGGGACTGCCCATCTTCAGCTGACAGCACCCCACGACTGCCTTCAGGTAGGCATAGTCGCTGTTTGTCTGGTAGTGGGCCTCAGCCATCTTTTCCAAAGCAGGCACAGCCACCTTCATCGTAGCCTCATACTCTCCCTTCAGCAACAGGTCGCCCGACAGTCGGTTAGCCGATTTGGCATAATACTCCAAGTCCTCTTGGTTGTGTATCTCTGAGTTCACGGCCTGTCTCCAGTACTTTTCCGACAGTCGCATCATGCGTTGGCGCGAATAGGAGTAGCCACGCCAGTAGTTGGCATGAATGCTGGTGATACGTCCTGTAGCCTGCAACGTGTCGGCCAGTTCCAGTAAGCGGTCGTACTGGTGTCTTTTGTGAGCCACATTGAGCAGGCTGTCGGCATTCACGTCACCCACTACCTCTGCCTTGTGGTCACAAGCCGTCAGGGTGAAAGCCACCAACACAGCCATCAGGAGTATGTTCAGTATCTGGAATTTTCTCATAAGCCTTTCTTTGTCACCTTCCGGGTGGCCTCTGTGGTGGTTTCTATCGTAGCACCATATTTATTCAGCGAGTAACATATAAACCCAAACATGCACACACCGGCTATCAGCAACAGCGTATAGGGCCAGAAGTCGGTGGGGAATATGCCTGTGATGACCACACTGCTGATGCCAAAGAGCACTATCAGGTCGCAGCACACCTGCATCCAGCGTACAAAGTCCATCACGTTACCATACGAGAGGCGCAACAGTCGGGTACTCACCTGATTGTAAGTCTTGTAGAACTTGAAGACGACCCATGCTGCGTATGCAAAATACAGGCAATAGGACAACATGGTGAAGGTGGGATGCTCTTTCCACAGCAAAGCCACCATCCAATAGAGCAACAGGCAGAAGAGGTAGTAGATACCGTCTCTCAGCGTGATGCGAGGTGTCAGGTAATTCGGGTTCAGCAGCGATGTATATCCCCAACTGAAACAGATGGCACCGATATGGAAGTAGGTCACCGTCAGTGCCGAGGCTGCCGCGGGCCATGTGTAGCGCCACATCAGGATGCCGTGCAGGATGTAACCCAGTCCGAACACGCCTACCCACAAAGCAGTGAGCATACGGGTACGAAAATAGACCGCATACTGCCTATAAGGCTTGCTCCCCACAAGGAGCTTACCAGCCATCAGGAGGTTGATAATGCCCGTGACAAACAAGGCTATGCGATAGATTAACTGTTCCATAATAGTTGATTTCTGGTGCAAAGATACAACTTTTTTCACAAAAACTTTGGTATTTCCCAAAATATTCGTACCTCTGAACTATGTTCGAAAGTACTTCCATTCGAAAAAACTCAAAAAAATTTTGGTTTTTTGCTCATTTATTCGTACCTTTGCAGCCGCATTTGACGATGTACCCACCGGGTGATGATGGTGGCAGGCATCTGAAGGATGTAATAGTATTAATATTAAAATCATCAAAATTATGTATTTAGATCAAGCTAAAAAGGCTGAGATTTTCAGCCAGTACGGCAAGGACGCCAAAGACACCGGTTCTGTTGAGAGCCAGGTAGCCCTGTTCACCTATCGCATTCAGCACCTCACCGAGCACCTGAAGAAGAACCACAAGGACTTCGGAACCGCTCGTTCGCTGACCAAGCTCGTAGGTCGCCGTCGTAAGCTCCTGAAGTATCTCTACAACAAGGACATCAATCGTTATCGTGAACTCATCAAGTCTCTCGGCTTGCGTAAGTAATACGATACGGCAAACAAACGGAAGAGGATATGTTCATCTGAGCATATCCTCTTTCCTTTTCTTCCCTTATTTTGTTTCAAGCTTTGTGATGACATCTTTGAAGGTGGCAGGTTTGGTCCTTAACGTAATCTTCGAAGGGGTGGTTCCTGCCCGCAGGATGACCATAGCCGAGCCTTGCCACAGGCGACGATGGTTGGCGACGTTCAGTTCCTCGCTGTTGATGTCGCCATTGGTGACTGCCACGATGCGGGCATCGCCCTCCACCTCAAATTGCAACTCATCGTTATAGGTGAGCACGCGGCGCCCCTTGGCGTCAACGGCTGTCAGTCGAACGTGTTGCAAGTCCATTCCGTCTGCCTTCCATTCCTGACGGTCTGGCTCAGCGATGATTCTTACGGGTTTGCCGGACGTCTCCAACGCATGACGGGCTACCACCTGATGATGATTATAGGCAACAGCCTCCAGTCTTCCTTTCTGATAGGCCACCTGGTCCCAGGTTATTTGGTTCCGACGACTGACATCTCGCGGATTCTGCTTGCGCCCCAGACTCTTTCCGTTCAGCAACAGCTCCACCTCGTCGGCATTGGTATAGACGAGTAGGTTGACCTTCGAGCCATCTGGACGGTTCCAGAGCTCAGACTGCTGCTGGTTTCCTGTCTGTACGCCGTTCCACATCACGTCAGCCTTGTTGTCTTCCTGGATGGCAATATGCACCATCGGCTCATCGCTGAACAGCGACTTCATAAAGTAGGCTTTAGGCTTAGGCTCCAAGGCGATGTCGAACACTCCCTGTGCCCATCCCTTGGCGGGCCACCCCTGCGACTCGCCCAGATAGTCTATGGCTCCCCAATAGGCCAGTCCGATGACCTTGTCGAGATCCATCCCGAAGAAGTTCGGTCCCATGTTGCTGATGCTGGCCTCACTTTGGTAGAAGGTCATCCAGGGGAAGCGCCGTCCGTCACCAGGGAAGTACATATATCGGTAGTTATAGGCCTGAATATCCGTCTGCATAGCCAGGTCGCAAGGCAACGAGTCCGTTTCCCAGTTGCGATAGCGCGGATGCATGGCTACGGTGACCTGTCGGGTGGAGTCATAGCGTTGCAACACCATCTTCATCATCTTATAGCACGTCACGCCAAAGTCGTTGAAAGGCTGGTCGGCATTCTGTTGTAGTTCGTTGCCTAAGCTCCACAACACGACGGATGGCGAGTTACGGTCGCGTTTCACCCACTCCGTCACATCGTATGCCCAGTGTGCCATAAAGGGTGTGCGTCCTCCCGTATGCTGCTGGGTCCATTTGTCGTAGAGCTCGTCAACAACCAGTATTCCGTACTTGTCGCACAACTTGATGAAATCACGACTGTAGGGGTTGTGCGACGTGCGGATATGGTTGATGCCAAACTGCTTCATCAGTTGTATGCGCTTCTCGATGGCACGCGGATAGGCGGCAGCACCCAGAGCTCCTAAGGTGTGGTGGTTGGCATAGCCCTTCAGCAACACCTTCTTGCCATTCAGCTTCAGGCCGAAGTCAGGTCCTGTCTCAATGGTACGGATGCCAAACTCGTCGCTCACCTCGTCAGCCACTGTACCGTCTTCACGCATCAGGGTCACTACCGCCCTGTATAGGTTAGGATGACTCGTGTCCCACAACTGTGCGTTCGGAATCTCCACCTCAGTCAGTGGTGCCTCCATCGTACGGGCTGGCGAGATGCGCTTGCACGTGTCCTCTCCCTGATAGACCAGTTGTCCTTGTGGGTCGTATATCTTCAAGGCGACACGGACCGTCCTTGACTTGGTGCGGTTGGTCAGTTCGGCAGACACGTTGACATAGCGGTTCTTGCCTTGCAAGCGACCGTAGGTCGAGCGGTCGCGGGTGGTGATGTACAGGGGATGACGCTCGAAATAGAGGTCTGGCGAGGTCTTGACAAGGCTCACATTTCTATACAGTCCGCCACCTGTGTACCATCGTGAGTTCTTTTCCGTCATGGTCGAAGCCTTCACCGTCAGCACGTTATCGCCTTCCTTCAGATGGTTGGTGATGTCCATCTGAAAGCCCACATAGCCATAGTCAGTACCTCCTATGCGCTTCCCGTTCAGCCACACATCACCCACCAGCATGATACCCTCAAAGTCCAGTACGTATCGCTTCTCTCTTAACTCTTCACTCTTCACTCTTAACTTACGTAGGTACCACCCAGTGCCCATCTCCTTGAAGCCACGGGCCGACAGGCGGCTCTTGATATTGGCTGCAGCATCCGAATGGTCTTCTCGCTCCTCAGCAGAAGGAGCCACCCACGGCTGTTCTATCTGGAAGTCGTGCGGAAGGTCCACCTCTTTCGCCTCCGTAAATAGCGAGTCGCGACTGAATGTCCACCCCCTGTTCAGCGAAATGGTCTCCCGACTTTGTGCCTGTCCTGCTAGCGTTACTACCAGCATCGCAGCAGCAAACAGAGCGGCTACCGTTTGATTCTGAGTCTTGTTCATATTACTAACTTTTAAAATAAGTCATCGCATATAATGACTTTCATCTGTTATAAAAAGTTTATTCTTTGCCGTGATAGGATGGATGTTCATTATCAGGATTAACAACTAACTTCTCAACGACGATTTCCGGGTCTATCATCACAACTTTAACGGTATGATTGCCTGCTGTAGGTATGTCGAAATCGATGCTGAGCCATCGAAGGTTGTCGAAAATCTCGCTACGCATCCGTTGACGTGAGCCAGACAGATAGATGTCGCTTGCAGGTCGAGGTAGTGGTTTCAGCACCTTCGAACGTGCAATATTCTCATTTGTATATTCGTTGAAAGTGTCCACATAACCTTGTCGCGCATCAATGGTCTGCATTTCGCCATCATCGACACGAACACCGATACGGAGTCCGCGTGCAGGGTTGACATCGTTGGTGGGCAAGATTCCCAGTGCCAGCTTCTGCTTTCCTGATTGTGAGAAGTTGATGTCATATTCCAATGTAGCACCATCACCCAAAGGACGGCTCTTTGCCGTAACGGGTTCAATACCCATATTGCCCTTGCCACGTCCCAGTCCTGGCAGAAACACCCAACGGGCATCATCTGTGGCTGTTCGGCGTGTGTAGTCATGAGCCATGATGGCTGTCTCGCTGACGGTTGTGCCCGTTTTGCCCGATGGTTTGGCCACCTGAGGCAAGGTGTTCTCGTTTGGCATCGACCACATGCGGTAGCCAATGTGCTTGTCAAGCATCATGCCATCCCACTTGCCTCCAGCAATGACCTTGTTATATTTGTCGGTCATCTGCCAAAAAGCGTCTGCATTGTAATCGAATCACCCAAGGTCGCTGCCAGATAGATCTTCGCTACTCCAGCACTTGCCACAGCCGGGTATTCTACCAATTGATAGAAGGCATCCTGCATTTCCGCAGGCATTTTCTTGCTGAGTGAAAGGGTACGTTTCTCCAGTTCATCCCAACGGTTGAACATCCGCTGTGCCTCACCAGTCTCAACGCTGTAGATACCCACTCGCTGCACCTCTGGCTTGCGCTCCAGATTCATCTTTGAATATTCCGTAACGATGTCTGCAATTTCTCTTGCATATTCGCCGCCAAAGATGCTTCGTGCCCAATCTACCATGTACTGGTCTATCTTGTCGGCAGGATAATCGTCAGGATTCCAGGCATAATGCATAATGAAGTCTATAGGCATTTCCTTTGGTTTGAGGTCGCCTACATTGATAATCCAGATACGGTCAATGCCCGTCTGGTATGCCAGATTCAGTTGCTCGCGAATCTTTGTATCCCCAGTTGTTGTCGCAGAAAAGCAAGGTGACATCATCTGGCACGGTGAAGCCAGCATCGTAATAACGTTGTACCTCGGTGAAGATGGCCCACAATTGCGGAACCTCACTGGCTGGTTTCTTATACACACGTTCAATAATCTCGCGCTGACCATCCACCACATCTTTCAGCGTCTTCATATTGTCCTCATCATTGCCATTTCCCATTGCCACATCGCCGTCGCCACGCATGCCGATGGTGATCAGATTGTCGTATGCCTTGTTGCGCTCAAGACCTTCTTCAAAGAACCTGTCAAGATTGGCCTTGTTTGTCGCATAATCCCACGCACCGATACTGTCTTTACGATATACATACTCCTTGTGGGCACGCATCATCGGCTCATGATGGCTGGTACCCATGACGATGCCCATGTCGTCTGCCAACTGAGGC
>CACXTX010000067.1 GCA_902770635.1 uncultured Prevotellaceae bacterium
GGCGGTGGCGGTAACACCCAGCCATCAGGTGACGTACCTGGCGAAGGCGATTAAACTAACGGAGGGGTAGAACCCCTACCCCTCCAAGTTATTAACCTTTCTAATTTAATCAACCATGACAAAGAGAGAAACCATTAAATTCATCGTACAGATCATAGCATCTGTGGCTACAGCAATCGTAACAGCACTTGGAGCAACAAGTTGCATGGGCATGTAGTTAAAGAGAATCCCTTAAGCCTGATCGCTTAAGGGATTAATTTTTTTAAAAGAAATAAAAAAAATCAGGGGATTGTTTCGTTTATTCGAAATAATCCCCTATATTTGTAACCAATATTAACTCTAAAACGATATCCATGGCTAAATACACCTACAAATTTGAGAATGACGAATATGTCTTTTATGAAGACGGTGAGATTCTAAAAACGCCCCATAATGCAGTTATTAAGACATCTAACGAAAAGTTGGCCGATTTACTCTTGACCAATCTGGAGCATTTTCCAAACTACACGTCACCAACATCTATTCTCACCTATCATTATACGTACTGCAATCTTAAAGCAGATTATACGCTAGAATTCATTGCCAATGATTTTTCGAATTGCGTAGGTGCAGAATCACTGATGAACGATGAATATCTGATGTTCCGTCAGACGAGCCCTGCATGGCAACCCATTGCAGTCTATTTTGACAAGGAGCTAACAGAGCACTTCCATGCTTATAATTGGTATCAACTTTCGGCTATACTGGTCATTTATACGGCTTTTCATAGTTGGATGCTATCCCACTATATCATCACCTACCTTCTAGCACCTCTATATGATGGCAAAGATGTAGATATAGACGCTTTAAAGGAAGAATTCCTTGACGACCTCGAGGAGTATGAATGCGAAAGATTCGGTTTTGATTCTGAGGACGAAGCCTACAGTAGACGCCGCAAAGAAATGAGCGATACTATTGAAACGTTTGCTTTATATTTCACACTTCAAAAATAGGCAGAATAAAGTATACATATAATATACCTCAATTATATTATCATAAAGATTAATATTTGTGCAAGATAATAATTAACTCAATTAATAATGGAAAACAACATGGAAACAATTGCTGTCAACGTATCTGAGCCCAATTACGAAAGTAAGCTATCTCATAAGAACCTAAAGCTTACAGGTAATGTGACGCTCGACGTTTTGAGTGTCCTCAACCGTAACGAACACAACTTCATCGACATCTCTGAAGCCGAATTTGGTATCGACCAGGAAAAATGGTACGTCTGTCTTGGTTGGAGTCATTCCGGCCCCGTCTATGGTAACAGCGGATGGCGTGATGTAGAAGTTTTAAAACGTTTCCTAGAAGAGATCAACGCCAAGGTGATTCTCCTCCCCGATAATGTACAACGTCGTCACATCAACGCAGCCAAGAAGAATACTAACATCAAGGAACTGCAGGTAAGTCCGAACTGTTCTATTTTTGCCTTCGAAGACGGCAAACTGATGAACAAGAAGAAAACCAAGCCCGTTTTCAATTGCAAGGCCTACACCGTAACTGGCGAAATCCGCGGCGAATGGCATACCTACCACCCCACCGTCGACATTATACTCAGCGATGCGGAGGTCGATCAAATCAAGAAGCTGGTTGCAGAGGCTGGTAACGGAAACTTCCTCTATATAATTGAAGAAACTATGCCTAAGCTATACGATTTCCTTGACAGCTATTTTTGGAATCTGGCATGGAAACAAGTCGTAAAGGACGGTATGGGTTACCATAACCTCAGCCGTAGTGAAGCAGAGAATGCAGAAATGACTGGCGATGAATACACCTGCTTTATTCCCAAAGAGTTTGAATCAGAAGATTAAATACAGAACATTGCTACAGTGGTTTTGCGACAACAAATAGTTTTTTAGTAAAAAACTGCTTGTATAATTGTTGGTTTCAAGAAAAAAAACTATCTTTGTAGGCAAATAGTAAACTCATAACGGGGCTGAAGTCCCCCCTTGCTAACTTAAAGACGATAATAATTAAAGTAATTATGGCAAAAATAGAAAAAAACAAATTGATTGAAAAAGTTAAGGAGTTGGAAGGGCTTTCAAATGATGAGAAGTCTGCGCTCATAGGCTATATCAAGACAAAGACTTATGGCCTTGTCTGGGAGAAAAGCACAGAAGATGCATGGGAAATCATGAAAGACTATGTACCCGTGCTGAAAGAGGATGAGTCGAAGCGTATTGACCACGGATGTGAGAACCCGAATCATATCCTGATCGAGGGTGACAACCTGAATGCGCTAACCGCACTCAGCTATACCCACGAAGGAAAGATTGACGTGATTTATATTGACCCGCCATATAATACTGGTAACAATGATTTTGTTTACAATGACAAGTTCATTGGTGAGGACGATAGCTACCGTCATAGCAAGTGGTTGTCGTTTATGGAAAAACGACTGAAGATTGCAAAACGATTCATGTCGGAAAAGGGTGTCATCTTTATCTCAATTGACGACAACGAACAGGCAAACTTAAAACTGCTTAGTGATGAAGTATTCGGGGCTGAAAAGTTCGTTGCGACGATCCCTTGGCGCAAAAGAACAGCAAAAGCAGATGTTCCTTATGGCCTTTCTCAGGATTACGAATGGATATTGTGTTATGCAAACAATTCATTCAAAGCTGGCATTGAAAAGGAATCGAGAAAATATTATGAGACTCCAGATTTTCCTGGTAGACCTTGGAGAGTTCACGATTTGACAAAACAAACTACAGCTTTGGAACGCCCGAAAAGTTATTTTACAATTGTAAATCCAAAAACAGGTAAGAAGTATCCTGCTAATCCTAATGCTACTTGGCGTATTACAGAAGAAACTTTCCCACAATATTATTCAGAAAACAGGATAGTGTTTCCTGGAGATTATGCCTTCCTACGTATATCAAAACCTGTACTCAGATATTGGAAAGCAGATGATGAGAAGAAAGCTGGAGAACTCTTTGGTTTTACAACAGCCAGCACTAATCTGCCGAATGAGGTTGGAATGACTCAAGATGGCACAAAAGATCTTGACGCAATTTTTGGTAACAGAATCTTTGGATTCCCTAAACCCATATCTCTTATTAGCTATTTACTAAAAATAGCAACCCCTAAAGCAAAGAATCTAATTATCGTCGATTTTTTCGCAGGTTCTGGCACCACTCTTCATGCAACCATGCAGTTAAATGCAGAAGACGGTGGTCATCGCCAATGCATCCTTGTGACGAACAACGAGAACAATATTTGTGAGGAAGTAACCTATGAACGCAATAAGCGAGTGATAGAAGGCTACACGACACCAAAGGGGGAGAAGGTTGAAGGCTTGAAGGGCAATAACCTCCGCTATTTCAAGGTTGGCTTTACCCCTCGCGAAAAGACTGACGAGAACATGTTCCGACTGGCAAAGAACAGTGTAAACCTACTCCGCATCAAGCATGATGTGTATAAGGAGACGCAGCTCGGCGAGTTGGAGAATCCTTACAAGCGTTACCGTTATTTCGAGGAGAACGGTAAACAGCTGCTGGTGATTCTTGACACAGAGTTGATAGGCGACATTGTTGAGCAACTCGAAGAAATGGAGGTCAGCAAACCCATCCCTACCTACGTGTTTACTACGGGAGCGTACCCCTTCACTGAAGACTTTGAATCGGTTGCTGACAAAGTGGAGCTTTATCCTTTGCCACATAGCATCTATCAAGCGTGTGAAAGGAACATGCCGAAAATGACAGACAAGGAGATAGAGAATCCTGAGGGTATTTCACTGAGCAACGAAGAGTTAGAAACGAGTATGGACGATTTAACCAAAGAGGAGGCTTGACTATGGAACTGAAACAATATCAGAAAGAGGCTGTAGAGGAACTGGTAAAAAAAACCAAGAAATACCTCGGCAACAAGACATACAAGAAAATATACCTGAAAGCTCCTACCGGTGCTGGTAAAACCGTCATCGCATCAGCAGCTTTAGAGGAGATTACTCGCAGTTTGCCATTCGACTATAACAGTCTGGTGAACAAGGTGGCATATGTGTGGCTTGCTCCTAATAAGCTACATATACAAAGCTATTTCAGTATGAAGAGCTACTTCAAGTATACCAACGACATGCACCCCATCATCTGGGACGAAGTTGACCATTCTCGTGGTTACCTGGAGCACGGCGACATTCTCTTCTTGAACTGGCAGAGCGTGAACAAGGATAACGCCCTCATCATGAACGACAATGAGCAGCGCAAAGGTTTGCCAGAAGTAATTAAGGCGACACGACTGGAACAGCAGATACCCATTGTGGTTATCATCGATGAGGAGCATGAATATGCAGGAAAGAATGCCATCAAGGCACAGCAATTCTTGGCGCAGATTCAGCCAGATGTCGAGATACGCATCTCTGCCACGCCCGAATATCCCGATGGCGACAATTACGAAAGAATTGTCATTGATAGAAGCGATGTTGTGAAAGAGGAGATGATCAAAAAGGATGTCGTCCTCAATCCTGATGTGGATACGCAAAAGGCTGATGATGAAGGACTTGGCATTGAAGGTTACCTGTTGAAGTTGGCCCTATTGAAGCGAGAGGAACTGAAAGCAAGATATGCGAAGATAGGCGGCGTAATCAATCCGCTGTTGCTCATTCAGTTGCCCAATGACAAGAAAACCATATCTGCCGATGACAATAAGATTGTGGATATTGTGAAGACCTATCTTGCCCTGCCACAGATTGACATTACCGAAACCAATGGCAAGCTTGGTGTATGGCTATCTGAGGACAAGAAAAACATCGATGACATTGCAAAAGACGACAACCTGACGGAGGTGATGCTCTTCAAGGAAGCTATCTCAAAAGGCTGGGATTGTCCGCGTGCGGCAATACTGCTGATATTCAGAAAGACCGACAGCCGGAAATTTACTATTCAGACTGTTGGCCGAATCCTTCGCATGCCTCAACAGAAGTATTACTCTGACGATACGCTTAATCATGGCTACGTTTTCACAAATATTGAGAACAGATACATTGAGATAACCAAGGACGAAGAAGACTACATGCTCACGAGCGTTTCTTCTGAGATTCGGAAAAATGTGACAGCTATTAGTCTCCCTGCCCAATATGTTGGTGTTCATAAGGTGCAGAACGCATTGGGCTATATGTTTCGCTCTACGTTGCGCAAGTGCTTTGAGGAGATGTGGGATTTGAATCAGCCCATACTAAACTTCCAGGGTTTTGCTGATGAAGACATCATCGACCCGACCAATCCCGTTGAAAAGCCTGAGAAGAAAGCCGAAGAGGGTCAGAAGAACAATGTGCTTGCGAACAGAAATAAGATGGCCATGAGAGGCATTGATCTGGATATCCACAAACTCTATGTCACGCTGCCTAAGGACATGACCATCGAAGTAGAAGGTACTGGCGTCTACGAAGCGAAGAAAACCGCCTCTATAGCAAATACACAAGGAGAGGTAGACCGCATGTTCAAGAATTTCTGCTATTCAAACTTGATTCAATTCGACAAGCGCGACAGTACGTCGGCTCTGTCGAGTGCTTTAATTGAATTCATGGAGAAATATGTAGAGTTTGAAGAAAAGGATGCCAAGAAAATCATCTTGTTCTGGAAGAACCGTCCAAAGTTTGTCTCGGTCATAAAGAAAGCGCAGGAAAGATATGCGAAGGACATGGCGAAGCGCCAGAAGGAGGCCAAGCAGACTATTATTGATGATGTATGGACGATGCCCGCCATGAGAGAGTACAAGGAAGAGACTCACCATCAGGAGAAGGCCTATGCACATGCTCTGCAGCCATACTACGAACTGAACGGAGCATCAAATCCCGAAAAACGATTCAGGGAATTTCTGGAGCAGCATAATGAAAGCGTGGAATGGTGGTATAAGAACGGTGATTCTGGAAAGCAGAACTTCTCGGTTGTGTATACCAACACACAGGGGAAGAAAGCCGGATTCTACGTTGACTTCATCATCAAACTTCGCAATGGGCGCATTTGTCTGTTCGACACCAAGTCGTCTACTGGCGATTCGGAAAGTGTGAACAAGCACAATGCACTTGTGGACTATCTGAATAAGTATAATGAAGAGAATGGTACTAATATGATTGGCGGCATCATCATAGAAGACCACGGACAGTGGCTCTATAGTCCCACATACATTGACAGCGCAGCAAATCATGCTGGCTGGAGTGCTTTTGACCCAGAAGAATTGAACCAATAAAAACATATAGTTATGCCAAGAGGATTAGACGGATATTTCATTAAGTATGGAATTACGCAGAGTGACTTGCAAATCATCGAAAGCACCTGCAACGTGAATGAGATAGTGCCCGAATGGATGGAGGAAGAGATTCTTGTTCCCTATCAGGCTCGTAAGAATGAAGGCAAGACGATAGATGCAAATGCCACCTATCGGATTATCAGAGATGCGTTAAACAAACTATAGAAGAGTTATGCAGCTACAACATATATACGCAGAGAACTATAAGACGTATCGCCGGCTCGACCTTGACCTGCAAGTGAAGGACGGACGCTCTATTATATTAATAGGTGGTGCCGGCGGTGGAGGTAAGACTACGCTTTTCGAAGCCATCTATGGTTCACTCTATGGATTGAAAATCCGTAATGCGAACGATTTCCGCATGTTTGTGAACGACGGACTTCAAGACAAAGACGAGCAGACCATTGTCCTGGAGATTAAGTTCACAGGCTATGTGCTTGGGCAGCTGAAGAACTACAAGATGCGCAGGACCTACAAACTGATTAACAATCAGCCTGTGGAAAATATCCGACTGGATTATGACAGTTCGACTTATAGTTATGGCACACATACCCCTAAGGCTCAACGTGAAGCTGATGAACTGGAAGTGAACAAGATCATCAAAGCCAATCTGCCTTCGGAACTGAGTAACTATTTCCTGTTCGATGCCATGAAGACTGGTGAACTGGTGAAAGAAGAACAAATCAATCAGTTGATTAAGGAGAATATCCGCTCGGTAATGGGGTTCAGCAAATATCAACTGCTGAAAGAGGGTGCCCAGAAGTTGCTTTCTGAAGAGAACGCCAACCGCCTAGACAACGACCAACAGAAAGCGGAATACCAGCAGTTGGTAGCCAATAGAGCCGCAAAGGCAGCAGAATTGGCCCAAGTTCAGGCAGACTACGACAAAGCCGTCCTCTTCTCAAACGAGAACAAGGAGCGTTATGAGCAACTGCTGAATGGAGAACGCAACGACCAGCTGATAAAGGACCGCATCAAAAAGACGCAGGATGCCATAGACTCAACAAAGAAAAAGCAAGATAGCTATGCAGACCACTTAAAGGATTTTGCGTCGCAGTTGGAAACCGAGGTGTTTCTGCCTCGAATTGCCAGCATGCTGGAAGATGAGGTCAAGGAAATCATAGAAAAGAAAACAGAATTCCAGAATAGCCATAAGAGCTGGATGGGCGACAAGGAGACGCGTGATATCGTCAGTAAGATTGTCAACATCGTAGAACGCACCTATCTGAAAGAAGGCGTAGTGAATGCTGATATGGTGTTCACCACACTTAAAAACGAATGGGAGCGTGACAGTGAGGGCCTCGACGTCTACAATTTCTTGGATGATAGTGACATAGACATGCTGAAACGGCTTGTCGACACACGTTATGCCAATACATTCGGACCTCTCGACAGAGAGCGCGTGGCTCTCAACCAAAGTGTTGAAGATCTGCCTGCACTTAATAAGAGAATAGACGAACTAAGAACCCAACTGATAGGTGATGATTACACCATCATTAAAGAGTATGAACGGAATGAAGGTAATCTTAGCCAACTCCGTGATGCACTGAAAGAAAAGAAGGGCGAGTTGGAGAAGATTGACAAGAAGATTGACCAGTATGATGTTCAGGTGACTCCGACAGACGATCCCCGTTATGACGTTCTGAAGAAACTTCCAGAACTCTTTGACCAACTTTCTGAGCGTCTACTGGCAGCAAGGAAGTCGAGTATCGAACTGCGCATGAAGGAATATCTGAACAAAAACCTGATAGCCTATAAGGATGTTATTTCAAAAGTTGAACTGACAATTGACAAGGGGGAAATTTCGTTCAAGATGTTCCATATAAAGGGTAATGAAATCAATTTGGACCAACTGAATGCAGCCTCAAAGCAGGCCTTGATGCAGGTGCTGCTGAAAGTGCTTTATGAGCTTGGCGACTATGATCCCCCTGTGATGATTGATACCGTTATGGGCGTTATGAGTCTTGACTACAGAGATGCCTTGCTGGAAAACTACTTCCCCAATCTGGCCAGTCAAACCATTCTATTGAGTACGGATGTGGAGATTACTGCTGAGCACGGATTCCCCATGCTCAAAGACAGCATTGCCAGAGTTTACACGCTGCATCGTGATAAGGTGGAGCAGTGTACGAATGTGACTGAGGATTATTTTGGTTTGGTACTATAAAGAGAATGCCTTATGATTAATATAGAATTAGAGAAGGCAAGAAAGCCTGAAGGTATAGACAAAGAACTGTTGGACGTAAAGAAACTTCTGGAACAGCGGCTGAACCTCACCCACTATTCACGAAATATTCAGAGTGTTTCGCTGCAAAGCAATGTCGTGCTCAGAATTTGCCTGATGGTAGGTCTGCAAGATAAGGGTACGCGTGAGATTTCAGAAATTCAGAAACTGCAGATAGCCACTAATTCTGGCCGTTATACACCAGGTTTCTTCGGCATTGTCTGGAACGACCTGCCAAGATACATCACGACCTTGATTCGTTTGCGCTATAAAGATGCTGATATTGACTGGAGTATAGCCAATAATGTATCACGTGTGTTGCAATACGAAACTCTGCGTGGTAGGGATATTCTAATGAAAGGTAATATTGATGACTGGCTTACCTTTGTCCCGACTGGCGTAAAAGGTGGAGGCAAAAGAGGTATTCCTGAACTGAGACTCTACATTGGCAAGTATGGTAATGACAATGAAGCCTACATTGATATCAATGCGCGTAGCATTCCCAACACCCAAATAGTTATTGCTGGTTCTACAGGTTCAGGCAAGACTAATTTACTGGCTGTTCTAATTAACCAAATTAGAAGTATCTCCATGGATTCTGCCTACCCAGTAAACTTCTTGCTCTTTGACTATAAAGGTGAGTTCTCTGACCCGCAGAATGCCAGCTGGCTCAGTTACTTCAATGTAAACTCAGACTGCATATTGAATCCGTTGAAACAAGCATTGCCTTTTAACCCCTTTAAGGATATGACAGGCAAGACTATCAATGAAATTAATCTCTATGCATCTACACTCTCTTCTGCCCTGATATCTGTCTTTGGAGCCAGAGTAAGTGCTAACATGGAAGATATGCTTCGATCTGCAATCAATAAGGCATATACTGACGGGAAGGGAGCACCAATTACATTTGCCGATGTTCTGAAGAACTACAAGGGAAATGACCCTGACCGATACGACACGGTCATCAGTTCTTTGAATCAGCTAATTGATGCTCATATCTTCAGAAATAGTGATGATATTGACTTAATGAAGAACAGCTATATCGTGAACTTAGGCCAATACCCTAAAGACGGGCCAATAGCAAAAGCCATTGTCTATTTCACGATTTCAAAACTCAATAACATTTATGAGAATTTGCCCGTTCAGGCAAAAGATGATGAGCGGGTAGAGCTTCGCCACTTCACCATCATTGATGAAGCCCACTACATGCTTTCGTTCAGAAACGAACCGCTTCGTAATCTGATAGCAGTTGGCAGAAACAAGGGCATGAGCATCATTCTCGCTACGCAAGACATGGAAAGTTACAAGAATGATTATTTTGATTTCTATACCAATGCCTATTATCCTATCATTATGAAACAGCAAAGCATAAATAATAGCATCATCAGCGGTTTGTTTGGTGGAGATACTCGAGAAACGAACGAAATCCGCCAAGCCATTAGCGATTTACAATTGGGCGAACTTATTATAAAAGATAATGAGGCTGCGAAATTAGGAATGGGTAAGCGATGGAAAAAGATTAAAGTAACCCATTTCATATAGTTATACATATAAATCTACTGTAAGATTGAGATAATAACAATAGTTTTGTACAAGTCAAACTAATAAACTGTATTAATATGAACGCAAGTAAAGCTAGAATCGACGACATCTTCCAAAATAGTCGTCTGTTAGTAATCCCGTATTTCCAGCGCTCGTACGTTTGGAAAGAACAGGACTGGGAAAATTTCACAAAATCAGTTGACTATCTTCAAGAGAATGCAGCACCCTATTTCTTCGGTTCTATCATACTCAAAAAAGATGAGCATGGAAGGGATGTTTCAGAACAGCATATCGTCATAGATGGTCAACAACGTATCACAACAATGGTGTTGTTTATGAAGGCTCTTTCTTTAAGGGCTGGTAAAGATGCAGAGTTTAAAATTCAATTCCTTCTCGACAGTCCAACGTTTAAACCCGTCGTTAGGCACAATAAACACGACAAAGTCGCATTTTTAGAGATTCTAAAACTCGAACACTTTAAAGAGCAAATCAATTCGAAGGGTAATATTGTCAACGCATACCGTTACTTTGAAAAATACATTGAAGACAAATGTCCCACTCCATATTCAGCTTCTGAATTGTGGAGAGCTATGAAATATTATATTACATTTGTAAAGATAGAACTTGACCAGGATGATGATGAGCAAAAAATATTCGATACCATCAACTCTCTTGGCGTTGATTTGACTACAGGGGAACTTCTGAAGAACTACTTCTTTGATGAAAATAATGAGGATGTTTATGACAGAAAGTGGAGTCCTGTATTTGATTTAACAACAGAAGACAACGCATACTGGACTGGTGAACTAACAAAGGGTAGAATCAAAGACAATAATACAGAATTGTTCTTCTATGCTTATCTTCAAATTAAGATGCAAGACAGAAGTATCGGGATTTCTGCCGAAGACCGTAAGAAGTACCGTCACCGTGACAAGAGCATGTTTGACAACTACAAAGAGATGATTAAGAAATACGACCTTAACAAGGATGAAATCATTGATGAAGCGATAGAATATGCTACCATTTATAAAAACAACTTCAACATCGATGTACTTGACAATGGACTTTCTGCCACACCATCATTCAAGCGAATCAGTGCTTTAATGTATGCTACTAGGTCTATGACAATGGTTCCATATTGTCTGTATATCTTGAAAAATGTAACTGACATAGCAGAACAACAAAAGATATTTGATTATCTTGAAAAATACATGATGCGCAGATTTGCATGTGGTTCAAAAAACAACAACTATAGTGATTTCTTCTCTGAAAATATGATAGGACAAAGTATAGATTCTTTCACAAAACTCAAAGACTATATAGAAGCCAAACCATATTCTGACAATTTGGCAATGCCTACCGATGCAGACATCGACAATGCAGTAGCAAATTTGTCTACTGGCCAAAACACCCAGATTATTCTTTACATGCTTGAGTCAAAACTGAATTCTCTTGCCGCCACAGGGTATAGTTCTGGATACAACAACTATATTCTTGATAACGTTATGCCAGTAAAGGATTGTCCAAATTGGCCTCTAAATGGACAGACACAAGAAGAGCGCAAAACTTTGGCTACAAATCTTGGCAATGTCATTCTTATCCATAAAGATAAAGGACTTGCTTCCAAAGTGAAGACAGAATCCTTTAATAATAAGAAAAAGATAATTGAGGATGATATAAAGGAAGTTGAAGTTTCAAAGAACATTCTAAATCCTCAGGTATGGACGGAAAATATGATTGTTACGCGCGCTAATTGGCTCGCAGAAAAGATAAAGAATGTTTGGAAAGTATAGGATATTATGACAATCCTAACTCAGACTTCATGAACGGTAAAAGCCATTTCCCCTCAAACCTCCAAGGATTTGAGGGGAAAGTTTTTGGATGCTACAACTAAGCCACACGCTATAGCAAATATTATTCTTTGGCCTTGTTTTTGTGGCTTGATGAGGTATATATGTATTGTTATCTTTATGCATATAGTTCACAATTAAAGACCTGAGAGAAGCTATTATAATTCTGGTCTTTGGAATTATGATCTTCTATGATGGCAAATCGGATTTCCCGGAATAGATTCTGAAACTCCGCTTCGTTCAAGACTTGTTTAAACAATTTTGCCATATGGTTTGGAGGGTTATTAAAAGCTCCACAACCAAAGGCACCCAAGACAAGA
>CACXTX010000068.1 GCA_902770635.1 uncultured Prevotellaceae bacterium
CTCCATGCCTTTCTGCTGTTCCTCTGGGGTAACGGTATTCCCGTAGATATGTTCAGCAATCCGGTTGATTTCCTTTCCGATGGACATCACGGAGTCGTTGAGAATCTGCCACTCGTCATTACACTTGGTACCTCCGACACGAGACGCTCCTGGCGTTTCCTTAATCTGGATGCTGATGACGCCAGGTTCCATGAAGAATGGAGCATTCAGCTCGTTGCGGCTGGCGCTGTAAACCATACAGAGACGGACAGAGTCAGCATCGCCGCTAAAAGAGAACTTACCATCTTCTACCAGGATGGTGTCACTAGGAATGCCTGTCTGTAAGTCGGAAGTCAAAAAGAGGGTGTCGCCGTCGGCGGCCCCCTCGATAGTTCCATTCACTTGATAGGAAGTGGACTGACAAGCTGTTAGTGCGCCAATAAGCAGCACACTAAATAATGTATTGGTCAGAGATACTTTCATTGTTGATGACTCTACGGATTGTTTCTGCAAAAAGATCGGCTACGCTGATTTGCTTCACCTTGGCACAGCGCTGAGAGTAGGGGATAGAGTCGGTAAAGACAATCTCCTCGAGAGCGGAGTCCTGTACACGTTCGCTGGCAGGACCACTCATGACACAATGGGAAGCACAGGCACGAACGGTCTTTGCACCAGCAGCCTTCATGATGTCTGCAGCCTTAGTGATAGTACCGGCTGTATCTACCATGTCGTCTATGATGACCACGTTCTTGCCTTCCACGTCACCAATAATCTGCATGGTGGCAACCACGTTGGCACGGGCGCGGGTCTTATTGCACAGCACCAGGGGACAACCCAGATACTTGGCATAGGTATTGGCGCGTTTTGAACCACCAACATCGGGAGATGCGATAACAAGGTCTTCAAGTTGGAGGCTTCTCAGGTAAGGCAGGATGACGTTGGAGGCATACAGATGGTCAACAGGAACATTAAAGAATCCCTGAATCTGATCAGCGTGCAAATCCATTGTGATTACACGGTCAACACCGGCAACGCTCAACAGGTCGGCCACCAGTTTTGCACCGATAGAGACACGAGGCTTGTCCTTCCTGTCCTGACGGGCCCATCCGAAATAGGGGATGACGGCATTGATGGTGCGAGCCGAAGCACGCTTGGCTGCGTCCATCATGAGCAGCAGTTCCATCAGATTGTCAGAGTTAGGGAAGGTGCTCTGTACCAGGAAGATGTCGCGTCCGCGAATACTCTCCTCGTAAGATACAGCAAACTCGCCGTCGGAGAACTTCGTAATCTGAAGCTCGCCTAACGGACAACCTAGGCTTTGGCAGATTTTCTCTGCGAGGTACTTCGTGGCAGTACCGGAAAACACCATGTAATTTTTGTTCGGGTTCATGTTTTATACAGTTCTTAACCTATTGCTTTACGTAGTTTGGTGAAGTGGTTAATCACTTCCTGATAGTCCAGTTCCTGGTGGATATCAAACCGATTCCAGATATCACCACAGATGACAATGCCTCCGAAACCAAGGTCCTTGGCCAATTTGACATTGTCGAGGTTCATACCGCCCAGCGCATAGACGTGGCGGTCAATCAGTCCTTTGCGTGCTGCCTCTTCCAGTTGCTGGGGAGTGAACGAAGCCTTGCAGTCGGGTTCCGACTGGCTGTCGCCGATGTATTTTAAGAAAACGTAATCAGCATGCCGCTTCGCCTCCTTTAACTGGTCCAGGTGCGTGCAAGTACGACTGATATGTCCTTTGTAGCCCTGAGGAGCGGGCGACGTCTCGTCGTCGATATGGATACCTTTCAAATTATATTCCTCTTTGAGATAGAAATTATCGTGAACGGTAATCCTTTTATAGTAGTCTTCCGGCAACAGCGTGAGCAGTCGTTCGGAATACATGGGCGACGAGCCAGGTTTGTAGAGGTGCAGATTGTCAAGACCCTCATCAAAAAGCGATGAAAGTATTTTGTCTTCCTCCACAAAGAACGTGGGTCGTGTCATTACTGCCAGTTTCATAGGCAATTTGTCTTTTAGTTGGCTGACTCAAACTCTTTCAGGAAGCGGACGTCGTTCTCGGAGAACATGCGCAGGTCGCTCACCCTGTATTTCAAGTTGGTAATACGCTCAACACCCATACCGAAAGCGTAGCCGCTATAAATGCTGGAGTCGATACCGCATTGCTCTAGGACGTTCGGATCTACCATGCCGCATCCCAGGATTTCAACCCATCCGGTGTGCTTGCAGAATCCACAACCCTCGCCGCCACAGATGAAGCACGAGATGTCCATCTCAGCAGAAGGCTCTGTGAACGGGAAATAGGAGGGGCGCAGACGAATCTGTGTGTCGGGGCCGAACATCTCACGGGCAAACGACAAGAGCACCTGCTTCAAGTCGGTGAAGCTTACATTCTTATCAATATAAAGTCCCTCTACCTGATGGAAGAAACAATGGGCACGGGCTGTGATGGCCTCGTTACGATATACTCGTCCCGGACAGATCACACGGATGGGAGCCGTCAGCTTTCCATCTTCTGTGTGCATGTTCTCCATGACACGAGCCTGAACGCTTGAGGTGTGCGAACGCAACAGGATGTTCTTGGTGACATCGTTGGGATGCTGGCTTACAAAGAAGGTGTCCTGCATGTCACGGGCTGGATGGTCAGCGGCAAAGTTCATCTTGGTGAATACGTGTAAATCGTCTTCTACCTCAGGACCGTCAGCCAGCACGAAACCCATGCGTGAGAAAATGTCAATAATCTCATTGGTCACAATGGTCAGCGGATGCCGCGTGCCTAACTGAATGGGGTAGGGAGTGCGGGTGAGGTCAATAGCCTCGTCGCCTGTCTCCTGGGTAGCGCACTCTTCGCGCAACTGGTTGATGCGCTCTGTGGCCAGGGTCTTCAGTTCGTTGATTTTCATTCCGACCGTTTTCTTCTGGTCGGCTGCAACATTACGGAAGTCATTCATCAGCGCCGTAATCTCACCTTTCTTACTCAGATATTTAAGTCTCAGCTGTTCTACTTCTTCAGCATTCTGAGCACTCAAATTTTGTACTTCTTTGAGAAGTTCGTCTATCTTATCAAGTATCATAATCAATTGTTATGCGTAAATTTTGATGCAAAGGTACAAAAAAAATGAGAAATGAGAAATGAGAAATGAGAAATATTCACTATCTTTGCACAAAATTTTAGAGAAGCATCGAAATTCATACGAATTATGAGACGATATCTGATAGCAATTAGCGCCTTGCTCACGCTTTTAAGCTCTTGTGGCGGCAACAAGACGAATAACACGGATGATGTTGCCGACTCTTTGGAGGTTCGTGATACGGTAGCTGCGGACTCGCTGACCGAGGAAATCAGCGAGATGCCTATGCCCAAGGCTGCTGACGAGCTATTCGACGACTTTATCTTTAACTTTGCCGCCAACAAACGCTTGCAGATGGAACGTATCAAGTTCCCCCTGCCCAATATTAATGGTGAAAAGAAAGAGATGCTCACCAAAGACAAGTGGAAGATGGAATATTTCTTCATGCGCCAGGGGTACTACACCCTTCTCTTTGACAACGAGCAGCACATGGAGAGTGTGAAGGATACGGGCATTAGCCATGCTGTGGTAGAGAAGATTTATTTCAACACCCATTCTGTCATCCAATATGTTTTTGACCGTCCTCGTGGCGCTTGGATGCTTATGTCTATCAATACCATCCCTATTGCCAAGTCGTCGAATGCCTCATTCCTCCAGTTCTATCACCAATTCGTCACAGACCCTCAGTTCCAGCAGGAGAGCTTAGGCTCTACGGTACATTTCGTGGGTCCTGACCCTGATGATGATTTCAGCATGATGGAAGGCATCATCACGCCTGACACCTGGGAAGCCTTTGCGCCGGAATTGCCTTCAAAGATGATCTATAACATTATCTATGGTGAAGCCAAGAAGGAAACCAACTCTAAGCTTTTTGTACTGCGTGGCATTGCCAACGGACAAGAGTTGGAAATGACTTTTAAGCGTAAGGACGGAAAGTGGCTGTTAACCAAGTTGGCTACCTGAATAAACTAAGCACCCCATTTATGAAGGATTGCAAGAATTATAGTCTTTTGGCCCACAATACCTTTGGTATTGAAGCCCAATGTTCCCGTTTTCTGGAGTATGCCGACGAAAAAGAGGCGCTCCAGGTGGCTGCTATTCTGCGCCAAGAGTCCCTTCCTTATATTATAATAGGTGGAGGCAGCAATCTGTTGCTCACCCGTGATTTTGAAGGCATCGTAGTCCATTCTGCCTGCAAGGGCATCCGGCGCGAGGGAAACCGGTTGCTATGTGGTAGCGGCGAGGTGTTCGACGATGTCGTAGCTGAGAGTATCCGCATAGGACTCTATGGTGCAGAGAACCTCTCGCTGATTCCTGGTGATGTGGGTGCCAGCGCCGTTCAGAACATCGGGGCCTATGGTGCCGAGGCCAAGGACCTGATTCGTAGTATCCGTGCTGTGGAAATCGCTACAGGAAATGTCTGTATCATAGAAAATGCGGAATGCGAGTATGGCTATCGTCAGAGCCGTTTCAAGCAAGATTGGAAGAACCAGTTTCTGATAGTGAGTGTTGAATATGAGTTCTCCGAGCATTTCCAACCCCATCTGGACTATGGCAATATCCGTGCCGAGTTAGAGCGTCAGGGAATCTCAGATCCTACTGCCCAACAGTTACGCCAGACCATCATTGATATCCGTAATGCCAAGTTGCCTGACCCAAAGGTGCAGGGTAATGCGGGCAGCTTCTTCATGAACCCCGTTGTCTCCCGTGAGAAATACGAGGAACTGTTGGCTGTCTATCCTCAGATGCCTCACTACACAATTGATGCTGAACATGAGAAGATACCCGCTGGATGGATGATTGACCAATGTGGATGGAAGGGAAAGTCTCTCGGACCTGCCGGTGTTCATGACAAGCAGGCTTTGGTGTTAGTCAATCGTGGTGGAGCTACGGGACATGATATCGTACAGCTTTGTCGTACTATCCAAGAGGATGTGAAGCGCCGGTTTGGTATCGAGATTCAACCGGAGGTAAATATCGTTTAATGGTTAACGTTTATTGGTTATTGTTTATTGTTTAACGGTTATTGTTTATTGTTTAACGGTTATTGTTTAACGGTTATTGGTTATTGTTTATTGTTTATTGTTGAATGATGAAGCTGACATTCTTGGGAACGGGAACATCGTGCGGCGTACCGACTATCGGGTGCGAGTGCTATACCTGTCGCAGTACGGATCCTCATGACAAGCGACTGCGCAGTTCGGTGCTGATTGAAACCGCAACGACACGTCTGCTCATTGACTGTGGACCGGATTTCCGTCAGCAAATCATGACGCAGCCTTTTCGCAAGATTGACGGTATTCTGATTACCCATGCCCATTACGACCACATGGGAGGCATGGACGATATCCGTCCCTATTGTCAGTTCGGTGAGATGAATGTCTATGCTGACCCGATAGCCCGTAAAGGCATGCTGGAGATGTTGCCCTACTGTTTTGCCGAGCATCGGTATCCCGGCGTTCCTGCCATCCAGTTGCATGAGATTCATCCGCACCAGCCTTTTCATATTGGCGATTTGGAGATTATGCCCTTTCAGGTGATGCATCACGACTTGCCAATCTTAGGTTATCGCATCGGCTCCTTGGCCTATATTACGGATATGAAGAGCATTGCTGAAACAGAGATTCCTTATATCATGGGGTGCGACACGTTGGTGGTCAATGCCCTGCGTGAGAAACCTCACCACTCCCACCAGACCTTAAGTGAAGCCGTCCTGTTTGCCCAGCGCATCAATGCCCGTCAGACTTGGCTTATCCATAGCAGTCATGATATTGGGCGGCATGCGGAGGTGAACGCCTCGTTGCCTGCCAATATCCAGTTGGCTTACGACGGTCAGGTGCTGGAACTGTAAGGTTCCCTTTCTTAGCGCCTTACCACAAAGAATCCTAAACGGTGGGTTATTCCTTTTTTCTGTACCGTTCTCAGTTGGTAAATGCCCTCTGGTAGTGTCGAGATGTTTATCTGCGGCTCGTTCAGGCAGGTCTTTACCACAAGCCCCTGCAAGGTGGCTATCTGCAACAGCTTGGCATCGCTCGGGATGTCGATTTTCAGTTTTCGTCCGTCATTGGGCAGCATAGCCGATACGTTATAATCCTGTCGGCTGACGTTGGCTTCCTGAACGGCAGGTCCTTCGTTGCCATAGCGGTCTTGGGCAGTTACGGCATAATACCATTGTCCTTGGTGCTTGGGGACGTTAATGCTTCTCCAAAGATGGCGGGTGGCAATCAGGTTCTCGGCCTTCGTCACATCCACGGGGTAGGTTGTTGAGGCATATATATTATAAACAAGGTAGGGGCCGTCGCTTTTGTCGTCAGCCTCCATCCAGCTCAGCTTGTCACCTTCAGCTTTGCGTTCTACTTTCAGGGATTTGGGAGCCGTCGGTTCCATACTTTGTGCCCAGGTCATCGGAGGAACCAATGCCGGATAGCGGTCGTGCCAGCATACAAAGTCATAGACCCCTTTCACGTTATCCAGCAGGAACTTGGCTCGGAAATAACAATGTCCCATGCCTATCTCGCGCACCACGTTCATTTGTCTTTTCACCTCGTCAATGGGCCAGTTGCGCTCTCTGGGATGCAGCATGTAGACACCCAGTCCGGAAATCACCTGCCGTCCAAACGACTGTTCCTTCCAGTCGATGGCGAAGGGGTAGAAGTTGTTGCCCGAGAAATACATCATCGGATAGAGTTGGTCCATCAGCCCGTCTCTCAACCATCCCTGGGCATCCTGCGCCACGCGCGAACGGGCATTCCATCCGTTTGAACGATAACGGCTCAAGTCGTCATACTTTCCTATGGGTGAACAACTTAGCTTTACCCAAGGCTTGTAAAGCTTTACTTTCCTATTGATAGCTTTTACGATGTTGGTAATATACTCCTCATGCTTTGCACCACGCCAGGTTTCCGGGTAGCGGATGTAGTCTAGGTGAATGCCGTCTATATCATATTTCCGCGTAATCTCCTCACAGATATCCGCAATATAACTGGCCGTTGTGGGCGACTCCGGATTCATATATCCCTCATCGCCTATCTTGCGAATCAACGTGCCATAACGCTTGCGCAACTGCTGACAACCGTATGTGTTCCATTTGCCAACGGGGATGGTCACCACCCAGGCATGAAGTTCCATACCCCTGCGATGACACTCGTCCAGGGCAAACTGCAGGGCGTCGTAGCCAGGGCTCTTGCCTGGTCTGCCGGAGAGGCACCCATCCCAGGGTTCTATGTCTGAAGGGTAGATAGTGGTGGCCCTGACGCGGGTCTGCAACAGTACGGTGTTGATTCCTGCGGCCTTCAGTCGGTCCAGCATGTCGGTCAGTTGTCGCTGCTGTTCCGCTATGCCCCTGCCGTCGTGTGCATAGGTGGAAGGCCAGTCTATACCCCCAATGGTGGTCAGCCATACGGCTCGTACTTCCCATTTGGGCTGTGCCATGCCCATGACGGTCATGCACAAAAATATGATGAATAGCGCACTTTTTTTCATTATTGGGTGCAAAGGTACGAAAAAAATGTGTATCTTTGCACGTAGTTTAAAAAAAGAGCATGAAAATAATTCATTTAATATTAATACATTTATGAAGAAAATTGTTTTATTCGTTATGGCCCTGATGATTTCAGTGGCCGCCAATGCACAGTTTGAAAAGGGTAAGGGTTATCTTGGCGCTTCGCTCTCGAGTATTGATATCAGCAGTCAGGCCAAGAAATTCCATTTCGGTCTGAATGCCAAGGCCGGTTACCTCTTTATGGATAACATCATGGGTACTGTCCAGGTTGGCTTTGACCACACGAAGGACGCTGACGACTTCTTCACCTTGGGTGTAGGTGGCCGTTACTACATCGAGCAGAACGGTCTTTACCTGGGTGCTTCGCTGAAGTATAAGAACGATTACAAGCACGTCTTGCCCGGTATTCAGGTGGGCTATGCCTTCTTTGTCAGCCGCACGGTAACCATCGAGCCAGAGCTGTATTTCGACATCTCTACCAAGAAGTTCGACTACTCGTGCTACGGACTGGGCATCGGTATTGGCATCTATCTGTTCAAGGACGGTCATAAGAACTAATAATCCAGAAAGCTTATGTTAAGTATAGATTTCTACCGACCCAACTACGACATGGATGTCAAGGAACTTGTTGACAAACTGATTGACCTGTCGTTCGCCGAGGATATTGGTGACGGCGACCATACCACCTTGTGTTGTATTCCAGAGGATGCCATGGGCAAGAGCCATCTGCTCATCAAGGAAGACGGCATCCTGGCTGGCGTAGAGGTTGCCAAGGAGGTGTTCCACCGTTTCGACCCGGAGATGAAGGTCGAGGTGTTGATGGGCGACGGAGCCCGCGTTAAGAAGGGCGACATCGCCATGATAGTAACCGGCAAGACCCGTTCGCTGTTGCAGACCGAGCGCCTCATGCTGAACATCATGCAGCGCATGAGCGGCATAGCCACTATGACCGACAAGTATGTGCAGCACCTGAAGGGCACCAAGACCCGTGTGCTGGATACCCGCAAGACCACTCCCGGCATGCGCATGCTGGAGAAACAGGCCGTGAAGATTGGTGGAGGATGCAACCACCGCATCGGACTCTTCGACATGATTCTGCTGAAGGACAACCATGTCGATTTCGCAGGCGGCATAGTCAATGCCATCGACCGTTGCCACGCCTATCTCAAGGAGAAAGGGCTCGACCTGAAGATTGAGATAGAGGTACGTTCGTTCGACGAGCTGCAGCAGGTGCTCGATCATGGCGGTGTGGACCGCATCATGCTCGACAACTTCTCCGTGCCCGACACCAAGAAGGCTGTTGACATCATCGCCGGTCGTTACGAGACAGAGTCCAGTGGCGGCATCACCTTCGATACCATCCGCGACTATGCCGAACAGGGTGTGGACTTCATCTCCGTGGGTGCATTGACCCACTCGGTGAAAGGACTTGATATGAGTTTCAAGGCATGCTAGTTGACGCATTCGCTAATTGATAATTGATAGTTGATAATTGAAAGTAGAAAGTTATTTTTTAGCATGTTGTTTTCTATTGCTGACAGGCTGTGGCGGTGATGCCGAGCCTGTCGGCAATTCTGATATAGAATATGTGTCCCCTGTGGACTACGAGATAGTGCTCGCCGGCAACTTCGGAGAGCCGCGTCCCTGGCATTTCCATGGTGGCATCGACATCAAGACGGGCAATCAGGAAGGTAAGAAGATTTATTCTGTGGCTGAAGGTTATGTCAGTCATCTTACCGTTAACAAGCACGGCTTCGGCAATGCTATCTATGTGGCCCATCCCGACGGGCTCACCAGCGTGTATTGTCATCTGAAACGCTTTGCCGATGTCTATGAGCAGCAACTTCAGCGCACAGGATGGCGCGACACCCTGGAGGTGCGTTTCGCCCCAGGGCAGTTTCCCGTCAAGGCGGGCGAACTGATAGCCATCAGCGGCAATACCGGCAATTCCACGGGACCCCATCTGCATTTGGAACTCCACGACACCCGCACCTGGGTGATGCGCGACCCGCTGTCCCGTCTGGCTCATCTCATTGCCGATAGCGTAGCCCCGCAGGCCCATTCTTTTATGGCCGTTCCCATGGATGGCGAAGGGGTATTCAACGGAGGACTTGCCAAGCAGACCTTCGGCTTCGGACAGCCCGATACCAAGAGGCAGCACACCACCTGGACCGTCAGCCGCGAGTTTACCGCATGGGGCAGGGTAGGCTTTGCCCTTTGGGCCGACGACTATAGCGAAGCCACCTATAACCACTACGGCATCCGCAGTACCCAGCTGCTGGTCGATGGTCGCGAGGTGTTCCGCTCCGATGTTGACAGCATTCCCGTCAGCTGCCAGCCCGAGGTGAATGTCTGGGGCGACTATCTCCATTGGCGCCGCCATCGGGTGTGGTATATGAAGTCGTATTGTGAGCACGGCATGAGGTTGCCCATTCTGCATACCGGTTTCGACCGGGGCATCGTTTGTTTCGACCAGGAACGCCCCTATCGTCTCACCTATATCCTGAGCGATTATAACGGCAACCAGTCAGAATACAATTTTACCGTCCACGGACGGCGCGATTCCCGCGTAACGCCTCGCAGACGGTTGACTTTGTTGGATACTTACCAGATGTACGACCAATGTCTGTGGCCGCTACACACTCGTAAGACTATTTAAACAGCGAATATTCGGGCACTTCCCAAGCCAGCGCGCTTGCACCCAGCACGTCGCGCTCATGGTCGTCCAGTTCCGTTACCAGCAACTTCACCTTTCCGCGCATGTTATGGAACACGTGCTGCTCGAAAGACTCCTGGGTGGGCTCTATCAGCCAGCTGCCCGCATGGGCAATGCCACCCGTCAGGATGATAGCCTCCGGATTCACGATGGAAGCATAGGTGGCCAGCCCGATACCGAAGATATAGCCCGTCCTGCGGTAAACCTCTATGGCCATTTCGTCACCCTGGTCGCAACACTCCTTGATGATACGCGGCGTCAGGTTCTCTATGTCACGCATCAGCGAAGGCTTGCCGCTCTCCGCCATCACCTCGTAGGCCGTCTGCACAATGCCGTTGGCACCTACATAAGCCTCCAGACAGCCTTCCATTCCGCAGCCACACTTCCTGCCGTGGTCTATCACGCAGGTATGGCCTATCTCGCCAGCATAGCCGCTGGTACCCTCGTGCGTTATGCCATTCGAGTAGAAGCAGCTGCCCAGTCCCACACCCATGCAGATGACAATGAAATTCTTCAAGCCGTGTGCAGAACCGTAAATCTTCTCACCCATTGCTGCCACGTGGGCATCGTTGCTTATGGCCACCGCCAGACCCAGCCTGTCGCGCAGCATAGCCTGCAAAGGTATCACTCCCTTCCACGGCATGTTGGGTGGGTTCTCGATACATCCCGAAACGATGCTCGCACTCGGACAACTGATGCCCAGGCTGCGTATGTTCTCATAGCCACCGTTGGCCTCAGCCAGCGCTATCACTTCTTCTGTCAGCCTGGCCGTAAACTCGTTGATGTCAGGATAAGAAGAGGTGACAAAATAGCTCTGTGCTATAATGTTACCGCGTACATCCACCACAGCCAGCGTCGTCCTGTCGCCGCTGATGTCAATACCTATTACACGACGTTTTATTGATGTGCTTTGCATACAGTATAAATTAAGTTATTGTACAATCTGTCCGCAAAGATAACAATTACTCTGCAAACCCCCAAATTTTTTGGACAAAAAATCGTTACGTTGAATTAACTTCAATAAATTTTATTTGCTTTTCAGTTGCAAACTTGCGGCAGACGAGATCACTTGTAATAGCCGAGGCGGACGTAGTGGCGGGGTGTGGTGAACGGACTCCAGGAAATGTGGACCACTTGGTAAGCCACCATCACGGTGCTGCTCACGATGAGCAGCACCGCACAGGCATACTGAGAGATTTTGAAGCCTTTCTGGTTTTCCATGGCTTTTTACTTTTTTTACCTTTACACCATCGTGCCGCCGGCAGCTCCCAGCAACAGGGTGATGACATAACTGATCGCCTGAAGGATCATCTTTACCGTTTTGTTCATACGCTTTAATGTTTTAAATGGTGAATATTAGGGTTATTTCCGCGGCCAAAACCGCCTCTCTATTACCCTACAAAATTACTAAAAATAATCGAGAATACCAAATTTTCAGCAAGGGAAATTCATCCCAAAGTAGATAGAAAGTAGAAAAGTAGGAAAGTAG
>CACXTX010000069.1 GCA_902770635.1 uncultured Prevotellaceae bacterium
GAGTTCGACGGTAGCAACGCTGGTAGGACCAATGACGCGCTGCGTCAACGTGTTGCGAGCCCACATCAGCTGTTCTGCAGGCATCGATTGCAGGCGCAGGCGTCCTTTCTTCAGGCTCCATTTGCTGTCATCGGGATTGTGGTTCCACTGCCATACACGGTCCAGCATCTTGCCGTTGAAGTCCTCAGAGCGCTGATAGGGAGCGAAGGGTGTTGCTTGCTGCTGTGGCGCAGCAACAGACTGGATATTTGGCTTGAGCCATGTACGTGGAGCACGCCCAAGGTTACCCTCCAGCCCCAGCATGGGCCAGCCGTCTTTCCACGTAATCGGTGCCAGTGTCACCGTACGCCCGATGGAATGGAAGTCCATCATCAGCAAGGCCCACCATTGACCGCTCTGGTCTTCGACAATGCCTCCCTGATGGATATTGGTACAAGCGGTAGCATCCTTGTCAACTCCAGGAATGCCAAACTGTGTTCCATCCTCACCAATGCGGTACTTCACATCCTGAGGCACCTGTGTCAGTGGAGCCGCATGATAACCGAACGTCTCGTCGGCGGTGATAGTGATGGTCTCGTAAGGTCCCCAGATACTCTTGGAACGCGAACAGAGGGTTCGTCCATTAGGTTTATAATCGGTAGAGATGAGGTAGTACATGCCATTAATCTTATACATGTGGTGTCCCTCTCCTACCGCATTACCCTCAGGAATGATAATTCGCTCTGTTTCCTCTTTCGGTCCGCTCATGTCAGGTTTCAGTTCTGTGCACTTCACCTCTCCATATCCATGAATGGCATATATCTTTCCATCGTCATCGAAGAGCACAGAAAGGTCGTAGATACGGCCCTGCATGTTATGATGTTTCCACGGTCCTCGGATATCCTTTGAGGTATAACACTGGAGTCCCATACCGTTGACATTCGTAAAGACATAAAAGTGGCCGTTGGCATAACGGATGGCTGGTGCCCACACGCCCTGCCCGTAAATCTCTTGATGGTTTTTCAATGAGAACGCATCATCGTCAAAGTCGAAACGGTCAAAGCAATAGCTGATGTTCTCCCAGTTTACCAAATCCTTGGAATGCAGGATGACAAGTCCTGGAACGGCATGCATCGTAGTACCTGCCAGATAGTAATCATCCCCCACACGAAGAATGTCCGGGTCAGAGAACTCGTCATAGAACAACGGATTCGTAAAGGTTCCATTTCCATTATCCGCAGTCCAAGAAGTCTGAGCACTTGCCGTAGCCAAATGAGTAATCGACGAAGTCGCTTTGACCTTGGTCAAAGAAATGAGAAAAGAGAAATGAGAAATGAAAATGAAAAATGAGAGAATGATTATACGCTTCATAACAATCAATTGTCTAATCGTTTTTTAAACGCTTTGTACTTTTAGGTCAAAGAATTATCAATTATCAATTAAATACGGCCAACCGTCAGCACTCCAACGGATGGGTTTCCGCACAAGTATTGAGGCTCCCTTATGGGCAATACTGTAGCCATGACAGATAAAGATGTCTTCACCATTGATGTGGTAGGCAGCACAATGACCTGCAGCCTCATACAGCTTCTTGTCACCTTCGAAGAAGATTGTGCCGCCACCCATCAGCATGTCTTTACCATCGCGATCAAGATAAGGTCCGTCAACCTTCCGACTGCGTCCCACAGCAACCCTATAGTTGCTCTTCGAACCACGACAACAATAGTCCCACGATACAAAGAGATAATACCAACCATCGTGCTTAAATACGAATGGTGCCTCAATAGCGTTCGTACCTGCATACTTCGAGGTAGGATTGGGAACCGGATTCTTGAAAGCAGGATCATAACGGCGAGCTATTGTCCGTGGTTTTTCCCCGTTGGCTATATGCATCGTAGTATCGAGACGGACTATCTGGATACCATCCCAGAAAGAACCCCACGTCAACCACGGCTGGTCATTGTCATCAATCACGAAGTTAGGATCAATGGCATTCCAATTGTCGCGTTTCTCACGTGAGGAAACGATACATCCCTCGTCATCCCATAGTCCGTAAGCCAGTTTACGAGTAGAGAGCAATCCTATGGCAGAGCCATTCTTTCCGAAAGTAGAACAACTATATGCCAACCACCACTTTCCGTGCCACTGAATAACATCTGGAGCCCACACATGATGGTGGAAGCCAGGAACAGAGTCACGCGTCCACTGGGGAATGACAGACATCACCGGTTGGCGACGTATCGTCCATGTCTTACCATCACGGGACGTCATCTGCTGGATGCCCATGCCAGTACTATATATATAATAGGTACTGTCCTCAAAGGCCATCACAGGGTCGTGAATAAAAGGTTGCTCTTGCTAGCTTCATGCTGATTAGTTCTTCTTACCCCAATAGCTCTTGGAATTGTTAATTCCAGAATAAACTATGGTATGTTTACGAGGAGTTGCCTCCCAATCACACTCACGTTGAACTTTCAATTCCACACCATTAGCAGTCAACGTATTGGTAGAGGCATCGAAGCTCCATGTACCACCCTTCCAGATACCATCGGTGATAGAGCCATCAGCAGCAAAGGTCATCGTAGTAGATTCCTTCATCACACCGTATTGATAGCCCAAATCTATATGTTCCCAAGTACCTACAATCTCCTCCTTCGTGATAGCGACCTGAGGAACAGCAGCATAACGCTCAGGCATCACTACAGGCCAGCCAGAAGAAGTCCACTGGATACTACGGACACCACCCAACATGACAGCGTTGGGAGCCCAGTCGTCATAACCTACAGGGAAGCGCTGCTGTGAAGCATAGTACCAGTTGCCATTGCCATCATTGAAAACAGCACAGTGACTGATACCTACCCAGCCCTGATTATTTGCGAACTTATAGGGATGTGTCAGTACCGTTTCATTACCTGTATAGGTTCCGTCAATCGTAGCAGAACGCATCACACGGGTATTATAGGGTATTTCAAGGGCATCGTAAGCCATAAACAAGTAATAGTAGCCATCGTGATACACGACTTCAGGTCCTTCAGAAGCCTGCCAGCGATTACCTGCTTGACGAGTCCAAATCTGCTTACCATAGGCAACCTCATTCTCTGCACCCCATGGGTTAGGAAGCGGATCAACGATGGTCTTACCCGTCTCGGGGTTCAGCTGTACAGCAGCAAAGCCAGAGTGCCATGAGCCATAAATAAGCCAATGTTGTCCTTCAGGAGTTATCACGAAGGTGGGGTCAATGGCATTGTACTTGAAGTAGCAGTTTGTCCAGTCATCGGGAGCAACCTTGTAATTGAGTTCCTTATCAGAATAGTTGGTGATGACAAAGCCCTTATCTTCCCAGATATTGGAAGCAGGATCAGCAGTTTCCATCATACCGATAAAGGCGCGCTCACTCCAAGTGTTTGCACCGTCAATAGTGCCAGGCACAACAATGCTGTAATACATACGATACAGGCCGCTCTTGACCTTACGTACACAGGGTGCCCAGTAGCCATAGTCGTTGGGGTTGGCTGTAGAATTACCCAATCCCATATTCTTACGAATCTCATTCAACTTATCCATCACCCAGGCTGGGGTATTCGGCATGGTTGCACCCAGGTACTCCCAATCCACCAAGTTGGCAGAGCGACGGGCATGGAAGTGACCATGACCTGCCTGTGGATCACCAAAACCAGCATCTGTGCAGTACATATAATAGTACCCATCGTCTGCCTTCATGACAGAGGGATCGTGTACGTTGCCCAAATTCCACTGGCTACGCTTTTCCCAGGATGACACAGAACGATAGTCGTCAGGATAGGCTGGAGCTACCCAGTCATCAAGGTCTGAGGTCGATTCCTTTGCCAGAGTGGTGAAATTCACCTCTTCAGAGTACACCACATTATTGTCTGTCTGTGCATAGCCACGCACATAATAAGTGGTGCTCTTGGAAAGAGAATGCAGCATCAAAGTCATGTTTGCCTGAGATCCAGGAACCTTAATGTCATTGATAGTAGGATTTGCCGAGGTAGAATAGCATATACCGCGGCTGGTGATATGCGAACCCGTAGCCGTCACAGAGACCACGGCCGAAGTAGCACTGATGGCAGACACAGAAGGTGTGGAAACCTCCAATGGAGCACTTAACTCAGCGGTTTCGTTCTCAGTACAGGCTGTTGCCATCATTCCGATGGCAAACAGCGCTATAAATTTAGAGATATATTTCATAATACAATTCCTTTAAATTATTATTCGAATACCAGATAACTGCCATCAACCGTGAAACGAGCATAGAAGTCGTCTGGATCGATGGTATTAATGCCATTGTACTCCTGCGTATAAGTATTACCGTCTGTTCCGTACATAACAGCTTTCACATTGGCGGTACCATCACCGATGTTAGTAACCTGAACAGTCACCTTAGCACCATTCATTGCCTTGAGCCAAGCAGCCCATGCTGCCTCATCTGGACCAAAGCCACCAATTGGTGTACAAGCTGCATAGCCATCACCCCAGCCGAAGTTGTCGGCACGCAGTACTGCATACTCTGCATTGTTTTCTTTGCAAAGCACTGCCAAGAAATTGTTCCAGTTGGCACCACAAGAGCTATAGTTGGTAAAGTTGAAGGTACATACCGTATGCGGAGCTATCTTCACATTGGTAGAATGAGCTCCCCAGAATGGTGTTGAGCAATCTTGAGCACCCACTTCCTTGTCAAATACCAAGTGACTTCCATCAACGGTGAAGCGGAAGTAGAAGTTCTCCGGATCAACTGTATTGATGCCAATGTATTCCTGCGTATAAGTCTTGCCGTCTGTTCCGTACATAACAGCTTTCACATTGGCGGTACCATCGCCAACATTGGTAATATATGCAGTCACTTTGGCACCATTCATTGCCTTGAGCCAGGCAACCCATGCAGCCTCATCTGGACCAAAGCCACCAATAGGCGTACATGCTGCATAGCCATCACCCCAGCCGAAGTTGTCGGCACGTAAAACAGCATATTCAACATTATTGTCCTTGCAAAGAACTACCAAGAAGTTATTCCAGTTTGCACCACCAGAGGTATAATTGGTGAAGTTGACAACTTTCGTCTCCTTAGGCTCAACCTTGATATTGGCAGTATGATCACCCCAGAATGGTGTTGAGCAGTCTTCTGCACCAATGCTCAACGGAGTAGGTACGACAACGGTCTGTTCGAATGCAGAGAGCTCTTTAACAAGGCTGAAACCTTTGATAGCCATCACTGGTTTTTTGGCAATCTCACCTTTAGCCGTCTTGTTATATGCAGCAACAAGTGTCTTGGCTCCTAATGTTGTCATATCAGGTACAATGTCAACGGTCAGTTTCTTACCATCAATGGTCTTGATACCACCCTCACCGAAGTCAACCTCTGCGGTAACATTGGCCATAATTTCCTCGATGGTAGTACCAATGAGATACTCGTCACTCACACCCTTCAGTGTCATTCTTACAGGCTCACTATCCTTAGAATCATCCACTGGATCGATGTTCGACTCTATCACATTAACAAAAGATCCTTCAACACCTAAGGTGATACGGATGTTCTCGTTAGTCGGCTCCAAATTATGGGTCTCCAAGACTGCATGGGTATAGGTCTTGGTGCACTTCTCTCCCTCCATCGTGATTTTCAAGCCACCATCAGCACGATCTACCGTTACCATAACCAGACCATTCATATTCTGCACAGTGGGATCGATATCATCAGCGCCTGATGAATTCGTAAAGTTGGCAGAAATATTAGCGGCTCTGTCTTCTGCGGTAAACATGGTCTTATCGTCAGTGCCCCATTCTGAGTTCTTGGTCAAGTCATTATCAAAACGCATAACACCATACTCAAAATAGCCTGATCCACGAGGATTGATACTTACATCATTTGTGATGACAACATAGAAATTCTTGTAATATTTATTGTCAGGATTGACAGTGAGGTCAACCAACATTTCCAGTTTGCCACCTGCTGGTACAACATGAGACTTACCCAGTGTCCAGAAGGGAGAATTAAGGGCCGTAGAACCAATATTATACAAGCCTGCATCTGGTGTTCTTGCATTAGCGATAGAATCGAGCTTGCTTTCGAGCCAGTCAGGAGCGCCGACCTTATAGAGTTCCGAGCCTTCACAACCCGTTAGCATCAACAATGCGAGCATTGCCATGCAAAGGCCTGATACTACTTTATTTAGCTTTTTCATAATTGTTTTCTGTTTTATAATTTAAATAATCTTCATTGAAGAACAGTTACAGGACGTACAGTCCACCCTTTGCTCTTGAAGTATTCTGAGTTATCAGTGCTATAGTTAGCTGAATTTCCGTCCAAATTTGGATTTTGACTCGTAATAGACTGTACGATAGGCAGGAACTCATGTCCTGGTGAATATGTGTCGAATGAACTCTTGATACGAGAATCCTTCGCTTTGTCTGCATAGCTTACAGAGTTCTTCACCTCCGACTTAATGTTTGTTCTGAGGAAAGTAGCATGCTCCTTCATCTGCTGCAGACGTCCCTCATCATAGAAGAAGCCCCAGCGCAGAAGATCGAAGCCACGACCATACTCACAACCGAACTCCTTCGGACGCTCTACGTTGGCAATCTGCTCGAAAAGTTTGTCTGCATTTCCTGCAAAGTCAGAGAGTTTCAGGTCTTCCAGATTAGCACGTTCACGAACAGCATTAATCCAGTCGATAGCCTGTTGTGTAGGACCATTCACCTCGTTCTCGCACTCGGCAGCACGCAGCAACACGTCAGAATAGCGCATCAAACGCAAGTTGATACCATCACGCAGACCTACAACTATCTTGCTATACAATCCTGTACGCAGGTTGGTATGCTTGGCAACAGGCAGTCCACCATTGTTATTATTGGTAACGATGTAGTCGGTAGCAGCCAACTTCGTCGTATAACACTTATTACCATATTCAAAGTCATCCCAGTCATCCTCATAGGTTCCGATAGTCCAATAGAGACGAGGATCGAGTTTTCCTTCAACGGTCTTCTCGGCCTTGAAGAGATCATACAGCCAGTTGGAAGCAGAGATATCAGCCCAACCACCAAAGTCGCCAGGACCGAAGTTACTCTCGATGGCAGAACCCTGTGTTGCATTAGGTGTTGTATTGACGGGTGTCCACTCTTCCTCGGTACCTTGAGAACCATAATCCAGGAACTGAATCTCGAACAGACTCTCGGCATTGTTTTCATAAGCAGAACCTTCACGGAAGTTGTCGCCGTAGTTTTCCATCAGACGATAAGTACCATATTTCTTGTTACCACCATCACTAGTATTCAGGATATCCTTGAGAACGACAAGTGCCTCTGCGAACTTATGACGCTGCATCAGCACACGGGCATAGAAGCCTGCTGCAGAACCACAGGTAGCACGTCCCTGAGCCCACTGGTCACCCAAGTCACGCGTAGGCAACAAAGTCATGGCTGTGCTGAAATCTTTCTCAACCTGGTCTAGAACCTCGTCATAAGTTGAATTTCCAGCATACAAGTCATTGAGTGTCGCGTTGGCATCATAATGAATAATCAGCGGTGGGTTCTGGTAATATACAGCCAGGTTATAGTAAGCCAAACCGCGAATAAAATGTGCCTGACCCTTGATATATTTCATGGCCTCAGTCATCTTCACTCCTTCTGCATCTGTTCTTTCCAGAATAAAGTTGCAGACATTAATAGTGTAATAATACTCACGCCAAGGCCACTCGGGAATATCCATCGTCACAGGAACAGTGAAATCGTCGAATGGCATGTACCATACCTGTGAAGAGTTCCAACACTCATCACCACGACAAACATCAATCATATAGCCCACACGTGCAAAGGAACCCTCCATACGAAGGTGGTTATAGGCGGCAATAACGCTCTCCTCCAAGTCTTCAGCAGTATTACCGAAGGTATCGATGTTCTGCTGATTGGGATTCTCTACGTCCAGCTTACTGCTACACGAAGTGAACATGCCGATGCCCAACAACAGGGCAAGTGAAATTTTATGTAGTTTCATAATATGTTTACCTTATTATATATTAGAATGAGAAATGAAGTCCAAACATGAACGTACGAGGAGTTGGGAATGAACAATAGTTAAGACCTGGAGTCCATGTGCCACCAGCATAGTCAACATTGTATCCCTTGTATGCTGTAAATGTATGTACATTCTGAGCAGACACATAGGCACGAACACCACTTACAACACCTTTGAACCAAGAATCAGGGAAGTTATAGCCAAGTTCAATATTGGCAATCTTCCAGTAGGCAGCATTCTGAATCTTACGATCACTGAACAAATCGTTCCACTCAAGGGGAGCACCTGGATGGTTAATATAGGTGCGAGGAGTATTTGATATATAAGTCAAACCATCTTCTGACCAACGATTAGCCTCGCCTAAAGCAACATCCTTGTTCCAATAGCCATAGCCTCTATTTAAAGCATTATAAAGGTCATCTGCTACGCGATGTTTGAAGGTACCATAAGTAGCAACGGCAAGATCGAAATGCTTATACTCCAAACGGAAACTCAAACCAAAGTTGCATTTTGCCAAGCCACTACCTAAAACAGTCTGGTCGCGCTCATCGATAACACCATCCTCATTGATGTCTTTATACAGACAGTCACCAACCTGTGCTCCCAACTGTGTAGCATGATCATCGAGGTCTGCCTGAGTACGGGCAATGCCTTCAAATACCCAACCATAGTGTTGACCTACTTCCTCACCCTCGCGAGTAATGGCCACACCATTAATTGACTCATGATTACCATAGTTCAGCTTAGTTACACGGTTTCTCAAAGTGCTCAAGTTGGCACTGACCTGCCATTTCAAGGGGTGATCGTTGTTACGATAGGTAGCAGAGAATTCGAAACCGCTGTTGTCCATCGTTGCAGCATTCATGGTAACAACGTTGGGGTTTCCATTTGATACACCAGCATTCAAAGGAATGGGAACGCCACAAAGAAGGTCTTCAGAGATATTCTTATACCACTCTGCAGTGAACTCCAAGCGATTATTCCACATAGCAATGTCGATACCTACGTTGGTTGTCTTCCTCTTTTCCCATGTTATATCCTTGTTGACAAGGGTAGAAACCGCAGAACCAGAAACAGGCGTATTACCGAAACTATACTTCATATTGATACGAGCCATTGTAGCCAAATACTGATACTCACCAATATTCTCATTACCAAGCACACCATAGCTGGCACGAATCTTGAACATATTAACGATGTTGCGATCGATGGGGAAGAACTCCTCCTTATCAAAACGCCAACCTACAGAGATGGAGGGGAACGTACCCCAACGAATGTCTTTCGACAAACGCGAACTACCATCACGACGGATTACAAACGAGAGCAGGTACTTTCCATCATAGTCATAGTTCAGACGACCAATGAAAGAAGTCAGAGTGTGTTTTGTCTCCAATGAAGAAGAATAGGTGTCTGCGGCATTCTGCAACTGCAGATAATAAGGCTCAGGGAACTGAACTCCCCAGCCGTCCAGTCTATCATGGTTCTCCACCTGATAGGTCTGTCCAACCACAGCATTAATATGATGCAGTCCTATAGTACCATCATAGGTCAATGTATTCTCAATCAAGAAATCAGAATAATTACGGGAAGTTTTTGTCAGACGCTCTTGAACTTTGTCCAAATAAATACGGTTACTCTGAATCCAAGCAGAAGTCCAAACCTTGTCCTGAGCATGAGTCTTACTGTATGAAAGGTTCAGCTTGTAGCTCAGTTTGTGATTCTTGCTTTCAAAGCCAATCATTTTCAGCAAGTCAACATCAGCTGAGCCTGTAGCAAGCACACGGTCAACTTTTGTGTTACGGGTCAGCAGGTTGTTAACCAGCAAGGGGTTGGAAGCCGAGATGTCACCATGTATATTATCATAATAAACACCGTAGCCATAAGCATCATAGTGATAGGCACTGGCAGAAGAGAGTTTATCATCCAAAATCCATGTTGTTGGGTCGTAAGCCTTAATGGTAGGTTGCATCAAAACTGTGGTAAACAGCACAGGATGCTGGTCACCATAAAGACCCTGAACGTATTCGTTGGCATTCGAAGCACTCAGATTGTCCTGATCAGAATGTGAATAGACAAGGCTGGTACGGAACTTAATGAACTTTGTCTCAAAAGTATTGTTCACGCGAGCAGTGAAACGCTCAAAGTTAGGACCGGCACCTTCCATAGCACCCTTCTGTTTGAAATAGTCGAGCGATACATTATAGGTATTGCTCTTACCACCACCACTCAGGCTGACATTGTGATTCATACGGGTTGCAGTCTTATATACTTCATCCATCCATTTGGTATTGGTGTCATCCATAAAGTGATATTTACCGTCTTCACCCATCTTGTAACCACCCGGCAGAGCAGTATTAGAATTGAAACATGCATTGGCAAGATACTGACTATACTGATCGGCATTCATGACATCATAAGTATTCTTATCTATCTTATCAATACCAAAATAGCCAGTATAGTTAACCTTCAAAGGTTGTTCCTTCTGTCCATTCTTAGTGGTAATGATTACCACACCATTGGCAGCACGAGAACCGTAGATAGCACCTGCAGATGCGTCCTTCAACACTTGAATGGTCTCGATGTCATTCGGAGAGAAGTCACGGATGGACGTACCCATAGGAACTCCATCAATCACATAAAGAGGTGAGGTATCACCGAAAGAACCAATACCACGAATACGAACTGCTGGGTCGGCACCAGGCTGACCATCAGAGGTAATCTGTACACCTGCAACCTTACCTTCCAGCATAGAAGAGATGTTTGAGTGTGATACTCGCTTCAGTTCGTCAGCATTAACAACAGCAACAGAACCGGTCAAGTCGGCCTTCTTCTGCGTACCATAACCCACAACAACTACTTGATCGAGCAGATGGGCATCAGACTCCAGCTGGATGACTTCCAGAATAGCACGATTGCGCACAGCCACCTCACGGTCTTTGTAACCCACATAACTAATCACCAGTGTTGCATTGCCTGCAGCACTAATTTCAAAGTTACCGTCAATATCGGTAACAACACCCGACTGGACACCTTTAACCCTGACAGTGGCACCAATCAATGGTTCACCATCCTGGTCAACAACTTGTCCCTTCACTTTTATGGTCTGTTGGGTCACCGTAGCGTTAACTGGCAGAGGGCAGACAGTAAGTCCTCCCGTCAGTCCCAACACGAGCATAACAGAGAATAAAGTTTGTTTTCTCATTGTTTTTTGTTTTAAAGTTAGAAAAATAATTAATAGTAATATGGCCGCAAAGATAGAAGATTTATCGACTCGATGGGTAGACAAAACAATAAATTAGGTGGACAAATTGTTGTTTTACCCACCTTTTACCTAATTTGTAGCCTATTTTACATTTATTTGTCCACCAAAGTCTCCTCCCCCGTGTAAGAGCTTGGACTATTGCCATAACGATGGGTAAAACAACGCGTGAAATATTTGGGGTCATTAAAACCAACCCGATATGCTATCTCTGTTATATTGCGGTTGCCTTGATTTTCCAATATCATTCTCTTGGCAACAGACAAACGATAGTTTCTGATAAACTGGCCAGTGCTTTGACCTGTTTCTGCATTCAAGCGCTTAGAAAGGAGCGTACGGCTTACCCCTAAAGCCTCTGCTAGTTCAGCAATACCAAACTCGCTGTTCATGTAGTTCTGTTCCATCACCTCAGTGGCGCGCTCCATAAACGATTTCTTAGTACGCAGCACCTCCTGTTTATCGGCCTCCAATGTGCGTCGATAGCTTTTCTGCAGGCGCTCATGATTATCCAAAATGTTTTGAATACGCGACTGCAATTGTTCCGGATCATCAGACTCATCAAGAACACGACGAATGGGTTGTAACAGTTTCTCTGCTTCCTGTTGTCGCAACTTATCAATTCTCTGGCGATAAATCCATATTGCAACTCCAGCCAGCAGCAGAAACAGCAAAAGGACAAACCACCAACTCTTCCAGAAATAGGGAGCCACCACAATTTGAATACTGAGAACGCTTTTTTCGGCATCAATACCGTCTGTATATTCAACCTCAAAGGTATATTTTCCAGGCTTTAGTGTAGTATAGCGTACCGAATTTTCAGTAGGGACCAATACCGTCCACTCGTCGTCAAACCCTTTCAAGCGGTAGCTGTAACGTCCTTGTGACTCGCCTCCGTAGGTCAAAGTAGAGAAACAAATGGAGAACGACTTGTTCGACTCATGAAGCCTGATGCAAGAAGCCTGAGAGATATCGGCATCCAAGATATCACTATTGGCCGCCGTCACTTCCTGATTATCCACCAACAGACGGGTAAAGGTTAAATGATTCGAGTACTGGATATCGGTATTCTCACCTTTTATCTCAGTCAGTCCGTCCAAACTACCCAGATATACAGTACCATCAGCCCCCTTTACTGCAGAGTTCCAATAAAAGCGCTGACATGGAAGACCGTCACGTTGACTATAATTATTAAAGGTACGCGTACGAGGGTTATATACCGACAGTCCATTATCTGTAGTAATCCAAAGCCTACCCTGCTCATCCTCAACGATACCTTTTACGGCATTATTTGCAAGTCCGTCATCCGTCGTTAATACTTCAAAGGTCCATTTGCCATCGCCAGAAACCACTCTCTTATATAAGCCATAGCCATTAGACCCTAGCCACATGGTTCCATCACTAGCTATCCACAAGTTGCCATCGCGGTCTATATGACTACCGATGCAACCTCGGATGGTACGGTTTCCCTTAAATGGATCTTTCAGCACACCAGTCTTCAGGTCATAATAGAACACGCCGTCATTACTTCCTATCCACAATGCGTCATGATACTTGTCGTAAGCCAACGATCCAATATAATTGGTCAGTGGGGCCATGCTTTCCGGCATCTTCACATGATGAACCTGGTCATGAGCAGACAAAGAAATATAATTAAGACCTCCACCCCACGACCCTATCCATAACCTGTCGTGGACATCAGGTTCCAATACCGACACAGAATTATATTTCAGGCCCAAGTCGAACATAGACCAATGGGTAAAGTTTTCGCCCCTACCCTCCTTTCTGTTCAAACCGCCTTCCACAGTACCAGCCCATAATGAACCATCAGGTGCTGAATACATGGCATTCACAGGTCCCCGCGATAGTGACGTCACCTTATCAGACTGATGAACGTAATGTTGAAGCATCAGGGGCTTTGGTGACAATTTCACCACGCCAGCCGTTTCCGTACCTATCCATATCTGGCCTTCACGAACCATCAGGCAATGAACGAAATCACTTGGCATTGGCTCACCGACTGTTGAAGTATTCCAGTGTTCAAAGGTTCCACCCTGCTCGTCAAAAACGTCCATACCGCGAAGAGTTCCTACCAATAGCCGCCCGTCGGAAGCAACTGCTAAAGAGGACGCATGGTCATGCGACAAACTGGATGGACTAGCAGTATGTCGGTATGCCGAGAGTGTCTTCTGTTTTTGATTATAGGCATAAAGTCCCTGGTTGGTTGCAATCCAAACTGTCCAATTCCGTTTCAACAGATCTGTTATATAAAGCCCATGCAACTGTTGCATAGCAGGAGCGGTGCTCTTCTTTATTAATTTATCACCTGCCTCTACAAGGCGATAGAGTCCGTCCTCGATGTTAATCCATACGGTGCCATTGCACTCAATATCACAGAGAGTAATGTCTGGAGTATTTCCATGATATCTGCAACGGCTGATATGGACCACATGACCCTCCTCATCGAAGGTATAACGAAACACACTGTCACGAGTTACTTGCCATAGACTGCCTTTCGAGTCGCAATAGACCTTCACGGATTGTTGGCGGAGCCTATTACCTATATGGCTGTCACCATAGGAAGGTGTCACACGACTCATGGTACGCATGTCAATGACCACCGTTCCCTCGTCGAAAGCCACCCATAGCCGGTGATGCCCATCCTCTGCAAAACCCTTGCTGGAATTGCTGACCATCAGACCTTTCGCCTCTAAGCGGTTAAACGAATAGCCGTCATACCTCACGACACCACCGCCATAGGTAGAAATCCATATAAACCCCTGGCTATCTGCAAAGACCTGATTAACGTTGTTATGAGGTAGTCCCGTGCTAAGATCCAAACACGTCATATTATACTGGTCGGTCAACACACTCTGTGCTGCCGATGTGCCTACAAAGAGGGAAAACAACCCGTATAATAAAAAAGTCTTTAGGTTCATCTTTCAAATTTCGGAACAAAGATAGTGTTTTTTGGTGATAATACCAAATGTTTATGTCTTTTTAGGGAAATTCCCCTCTCTGTTTAGGGAAAATCCTTTGTATAGTCATCATTTTCTTCCTAATTTTGCCGTTGAAAAATAAAAGAACTGTCGAACATTTTAAATAATAAAGCGATATGAAGAAGATGATGATAGCCCTGGTAGCAATGCTGGCAATGGCAGCAACGGGCAAGGCAATGAGCTACGAACAGGCACGCAACGAGGCTCTGTTCCTAACAGACAAGATGGCTTACGAGCTGAACTTGACGGACGAACAATACGAGGCTGCCTATGAGATTAATCTCGACTACTTGATGGGAGTGACCAGTTATGACGACGTGTATGGAAACTACTGGGAGCGTCGTAACCTGGACATGAGTTATATTCTGCTCGACTGGCAGTGGCGCACATTCTGCGCAGCAACCTATTTCTATCGTCCACTCTATTGGAGCGATGGCTTCTGGCACTTCGGCATCTACGCCCGCTATCCACACCGTGACTACTTCTATTTCGGTCGCCCAGTGTTCTACGCCAGCTATCGTGGTGGTCACGCCTGGCACGTAGTAGGCGGACGAGGCTATTACTATGGTCGTCGCGAGCATTTCCGCCCTGTAGGCCGTTCACATTTCGGCATGCTGGACCGTTGGAATCGTGGTGATTACCGCCATCATCATACCCATATTGGATATAGCAGGAATGGGTTCTCTGGAGGAATGCGTAATAGTTCTACCCGTACTACGGTGAATCGCAATCATGGCAGTTTCCATCATGGATCATCAAATGGCGGAGGTGGTTCCTTCGGTAACGGCAGAGATAGAAGTTACACAGGAGGTGGTTCATTCGGAAACGGCAGAGATAGAAGCTACACTGGGGGAGGTTCATTCGGAACCGGCAGTGGAAGAAGCCACACTGGTGGAGGTTCATTCGGAACTAGTAGTGGAAGAAGCCACACTGGAGGAGGTTCATTCGGAACTGGCAGTGGAAGAAGCCACGGTGGTGGAGGCTCATTCAGCAGTGGCGCTACCCGTAGCAGCGGAGCTTCCTTTGGCGGAGGCCATCGTGGCGGGGGCAGCCAGGGCAGCGGTCACAGCAGCGGAGGCGGTGCTTTCGGCAGAGGCCGTTAAAATGCGCACCTCAGCGTTCATCATCCGCTGGACTTCTCGCATCGGACATTTAGCATAGACAGCTAAAACGGCTTTATTGAATATTCCATGACCTACAGCCACCACCTTTTTCCCAGGGTAGGTGGCTGTAATATATAATAGGAACGCGCGAGCCCTCAAGAGCAAGGCTTCTTCACTCTCTATATCATCAGGCCATACCTCTCCTTTTAGTCCTGGAATAAATCGACCTGTAAATGATCCCCAGTCGCGTTCTCTTAACAAGGCAGTGGTATTCACCTCTAAATGGTGAGGCTGGGCTATATATTCTGCGGTCTGGACGGCACGATGTAAATCGCTAGCAATCACAGCATCTATTTGTTCTTCTGCCAACCGCGCTGCCACCTGTAGTGCCTGCTCCCTACCCTTCTCATTCAGCTCACCCTGCGTCTGTCCCTGCATGATTTGGCGAGCATTGTCGATAGTCTCGCCATGTCGTACTAGAAAAATTTTCGTTTTCATGGATGCAAAGATACAATTTTTTTATTATCTTTGCAGCATGTAACCATACAAAACTTAAGATGAAGATATTTCAGAGTTCTATTTTCCGTGCTATATGTGCCATTGTAGTTGGTGCATTGTTGATTAAATATCCAGACGATAGTGTAACGTGGCTCACCGTAGCCATTGGCGTTTTATTCCTGTTGTCAGGTATTATAGCCCTGATTGCATACATAAATGCCAAGAAGCATGCCAGTGAATACACTATTACCGATCGGGAAGGAAGAATCATTTCCGGCACACAACCCACCTTCCCCATCGTGGGAGCTGGCAGCATTATCCTGGGCTTGACCCTGGCGCTGACCCCTGGCATTTTCATTCATGGCCTAATGTATATACTAGGAGCCATCATGATATTAGGAGGTCTGAACCAGCTGATGGCTTTGATTTCCGCCCGCAGACTGGGTAACATCCCTTTCGCTTTTTGGATTGCCCCTTCATTGATACTGATTACTGGGCTTTTTGTCGTGCTAAAGCCCATGGATTCAACAGAAATCCCTCTGCTTATCCTTGGTTGGTGCTCACTGCTCTATGGAGTAACTGAAACCATCAACTCGTTCAAGATTCGAAGCATCCGTAAAGAAGCAGACCGCCAGCGTGATGAATTGGCACGTCAGCGGTCTGAGGAAGAGGCTAAAAATGCTGAGGAAATCTCTTCACACATTGGTAACGATTCCCTCGATAAAGGTCTTGAGGATGTGGATTCCGGTTTTGTTCTCATGACCCCAAGGGATAATTAAATCTGCAAACTTCTTTGTGGGTTCTATAAACTGCTCATGCATGGGCTTGAGCACTTTCTCGTAACGGTCGAGCACCATCTCGACTGTACGTCCACGTTCCACTACGTCACGACGGATGTTTCGGATGAGTCTTACGTCATCGTCCGTATCCACGAAAATCTTAAGATCCATCATGTCACGTAGTTTCTTATAGTGCAACGTCATGATCCCCTCTAGGATAATGACAGGCTTGGGTTCCACATGAATAGTCTCCGGTAGTCGGTTGGAAATGATATACGAATAGGTTGGCTGTTCTATCGCCTCTCCGTTTTTCAACATCTTGATGTGCTCCGATAACAGTTTCCAGTCGAAGGCATCAGGATGGTCGAAATTAATGGCTTTCCGCTCTTCTTCAGTTAGTCCTGTCGTATCGTTATAATACGAGTCAAGGGGAATAATGGCTGCACAATGAGGAGGCAGCACATTGGTAATTTTCTTCACGACGGTAGTCTTTCCTGAACCCGTACCGCCTGCTATTCCTATAATGGTCATCATCTTAAATGAGAAGTGTCAACGATTATTTCTGTTCCTTTACCACATAAACAAGTGTGGGCAAGTGGTCGCTATATCCATCGAGCCATACGCCACCGGCATGAGTTCTCAGGGTTCCACCCTTGTATTTTCCTTCCTGCTGGAACAGGTAGTCGCGACGGAATATCTGTGGCTGCCAGAATTTCAGCGTTGAGAAGTCACGCTGTCCCTTCTGATTCAGCAGAGAGTTTGAAAGAATAATCTGGTCGAAGAGATTCCATGCGCCGTCATACATCAGCGTTCCTGTTCCGCTGGCATGGATGTCCCAGAATGGATTATAGAGGTCGTTAGGTGCTGTGGCCTCTTCTATCTTACGCTTGGCTCCCAAGGCAACAGACATGGAAGGGTCCTTCGGGTCGTCATTCATATCGCCCATGATGAAGAGCTTGACATTAGGATCATCCTGAATGAGAGAATCTTTCACCACGCGTATCTGTTCACCACCAAGTTCACGATAGTAAGAGGTTGCACCGCGTGAAGGCAAGTGGTTCACAATAATAGTCACATGCTCGTCGGCCAATGAACCACTGACAACCAGGAAACCACGGGTGGCACGTCCCTTGTCAATATCCTCCTGCTTCTTATATACATAAGGTACGAGCTTTACGTCACGAACAGTAAACAATGCAGGATTGTAAAGCAGACCGCAATCAACACCACGATAGTCAGGTCCCTCAATATGACAGAACTGGAAGTTGCGGGCTTTCAATGGTTCCTGATTGCAAAGGTCGGTCAGACACTTGGCATTCTCTACCTCCGAAACACCGATGGCAGCACATCCTACAAGAGGTAATTTATCTGTACCCATTTCAGACAACACACGCGCCATATTGCGCAACTTATGGGTGTACTTCAACCCCGACCATTTATTACGTCCGTCAGGAAGATACTCATAGTCATTATGGCCCACGTCATGACACGTATCAAACAGATTTTCAAGGTTATAGAAGCCAATGGCATACACTGAGAACTTCTTCTCCTGCGCCTGTGCGTTCATTGTTCCTACCAGGAACATGACAGCGATAAAGGATATTAATTTTTTCATAGTCTTAAAGTTTTATGTGGCGAAGATAGGCATTTTTTTCGAGAAAAACTAATTTTTATAAAAAAAAACGCAAAAAGAGATACATTTTTACATTTTATTTGCTATCTTTGCAGCAAAACAATATATATTACAAAAACTATAATTCATTACTAAAAACAATTGTTATGCAGAAAAAGCTGAAACTAACCGTGATGGCACTCTGCTTCGCGCCATTGGCTTTCGCCCAAACTCCTGAAAAAACTGAAGAGGAGAAAGAGGCGACAAATGCCCTTGTGGACGAACAAGCTTTCACTTTCACGGAAGCTCAGTTGGGTGAAGACGATGATATGTCACAGAACGTGAGCATCATATCGTCTAACCAGAACGTCTATGCCTCACAAGTAGGCTTCACGTTCAGTCCTGTACGCTTCCGCTACCGTGCTTTGGGACAAAAGTACAATGAGATTTACATTAACGGAGCCTTGATGAACGACATGGAATCCGGTCAGTTCCGCTACGCATTGGTTGGTGGACTGAACCAGCAGACCCGTGGCGTGGAAAACTCGCTTCCGTTTGAGTTCAACAACTTCTCGATGCCAGGTATGGCTGGCTCTAACAACTACGATTTCCGTCCCAGCCACATGGCTACAGGACAGCGTCTGACGTTGAGTGGTGCCAACCGCAACTACACGATTCGTGCCATGTACACCTACAACACGGGTCTGAGACCTGACGGATGGGCGTTTTCAGCCAATGTCACCTACCGATGGGCCGACATGAACACCTCTTACATTGACGGTACGTTCTACAATGCCCTTTCCTACTTCTTCGGAGCTGAGAAGAAGTTTGGAAACGGACATGCGCTTAGTGTCGTCACTTGGGGTAACCCGACAGAGCGTGCAGCCCAAGGTGCTGGTACGGACGAGATGTACTGGCTGGCTAACAGCAACTTCTACAATCCCAACTGGGGTTACCAGAATGGCAAGAAGCGCAGTTCTCGCGTAGTCAACGACTTCGCCCCTACCCTCATGCTGACTTGGGACTGGGACATCAACGACAAAACCAAGTTGACCACCTCACTGACTGGCCGTTATTCGTGGTACAAGAACACGAAGCTCAACTACAATGGCGGTGAGAACCCTGCCCCTGACTATTGGAAGAACATGCCCTCAAGCTATTATGATGTATGGAATGAGGACGACTTCTGGGGACGTACCCAAACTGGTTACAACGACTTTGAGTATGCCCGCATCTACCTGATGGACAGCAAGGCTAATCGCCAGATTAACTGGGACCGCCTGTACTATGCCAACCAGACGGGTAATCTCTCAGGTCGGGACGCAGCCTTCTTCGTACAGGCCAAGCACAACAACAACTTCAACATTGCACTTTCTTCTTCCTTGAAGAAGGAACTGAGCAAGACTACTACCTGGAACGTAGGACTGCAACTGGCTCACAACACAGGTATGCACTACCAGACTATGGAAGACTTGTTAGGAGCCAACACCTTCCACAACATCAACACCTATGCATTAGGAAAGTATTCTCCTACTGACGATCGCGTCCAGTACGACCTGAACAACCGCAATGCCGAGGTGAAGGAAGGCGACCGCTTTGGTTACGACTACAACCTCTTGGTTCGCAAGGCTCAACTTTGGAGCAGTATGCGCTACAACAAGGGTGCCCTGCACTCATTTATTGCAGGTCGCATCGGTGGAACTACCATTCAGCGCGACGGTAAGATGCGCAACGGTATGGTGGCAGACTTCTCTTACGGAAAGAGTGATGCAGCCAAGTTCTTAGACGGTGGTGCTAAAGCAGGTCTGGCCTATAAGTTCGCTCCTGGCAACACCGTTACATTAGGTGCAGGCTTCGAGCTGAAGGCTCCACAGGCCCAGGCTGCTTTTGTTTCTCCAGAGATGTCCAACGACTTTGTGGACAACCTGAAGAACGAGAAGGTGTTCAGCTCAGAACTGGGCTATCAGTTTGAGACCAGTTGGTTGAAAGCCAATGTCAGCGGATATTACAACTACCTCACCGATGTTAGTGAATGGCAAAACTACTTTGACGATATCGAAGGAGCCTTCACCTACGTTTCCATGACAGGCATCAAGAAAGCCTACTACGGTTTGGAATGGGGTATCAAGATTAAGCTCAACTCGGCCTTCAGCATCCGTACCATCGGAACTATCAGCGAAGCCAAGAACATGAACAACTCCGCTGTACGATTCATGAACTCTACAGAGGGAACTTATCATGATGATATAGTATATAATAAGAACATGCGCGAGAGCGGAACCCCACTGTCAGCCTACAACCTGACGCTGAGCTATAGTTCAAAGGGATGGTTCATCGATGTATCAGGAAACTACTATCATCGCATTTATCTGAGCTATTCGCCAGTCTTCCGCTATCAAACAGCCTTAGAGGCACGTCAGCAGTCATGGACCCAGTTCTATGATGCCAACCACAACCAGCCCAACCTAGGCAACGACCCTTCCAAGTACATTGTTACTGGCGAACAGGTTTACTACACAGCTGCTCAGGCTGCACAGGATCCCAGCGTTCAGGAAGGTCAGTTGCTCCCTGGTGTTATCGACCAGCAGAAGAGCAAGGGCGGTTTCATGCTCGACCTCTCCATCGGTAAGAGTATCCGCATGAAGAAAGGCCAGCTCAGCATCAACCTCTCGCTGTCTAATGTACTCAACAACACCAGTCTCTGCACAGGTGGTTACGAGCAAGGACGTATGAACTTCTCAGGAAGCAGAGATGCTGAAGGTAATGTCAGCGTTGGTTCTGCCCGTCTTTACAAGTTCGACAGGAACCCGAAGAAGTTCTATGCTTATGGAATTAACGGAATGCTCAATATCGGTTATAGATTCTAAAACTGTTACGATTATGAAAACTAAGAAATATATTCTTTTCGCACTGGCTGCACTGCTCACCGTCTCTTGCCACGACAATGGAAAGTGGGATGCGCCAGACCCAGACACTGGTATGGCATCCGTTGGAAATCAGAACTTGATAGCTTCCAATCCCAAGACCATTGCTGAGATTAAGGCCATGTTCAGCACTGAAATCAAGGAAGGCGGTTTGAAGCAAGTGACTGAGCCCATGCAGATACAGGCTATCGTGGTAGGTAACGACGAGGGTGGAAACATCTACCAGTCGCTTTACATACAAGATGCTACAGGAGCTATCAGCCTCAGCATTGGACAAGCTGGTCTTTACGCTACTTTCCCTGTAGGACAGGCTGTACTGATTGAATTGAGGGGTCTCTATGTGGGAGGCTATGGTGAACAGCCCCAGATTGGCACTATCTACGAGAATTCCAAGAATGGCAATATCCAGACTGGTCGTATGAGCCGCTATGAGTGGATGAAGCACTACAAGCTCATCGAGTCCATTCCTGGCCTGGACCCAACTCCTATACCTGTTGTCAGCATGGGAGAACTTAATCTCGACAAAGACTGCTGCAAGCTTATCACCCTGAAGAATGTGGAAATCGCTGCAGCCGACGGTAAGGCAGTATTTGCACCCGACGATGGTAGTGTTACGCTGACCAGCAACTGTGCCAACCGTGACATTAAAGGTCTGAACAAAGTCGTGGTCCGCACCAGCACCTATGCCAAGTTTGCCAATACGGTTATGCCTACCGGAAAGGTAAACATCACAGGCATCGCCTCTCGCTTTGGCGAGACATGGCAGATTCTGATGCGTACAGGCGATGACATCACTCCCCTTCTACAGTAATAGCCCAATAACTATTCGTACTAACTAATGAACAATAAAAAGAATAACAATATGAAAAAGATTGCAAAACTTATGACGCTGGCCTTGGCAGTATTTGTACTGGCCAGTTGTGAGGACGTTCCGAGTCCCTATGGAACCGTCACCCCACCATCAAAACCATCAGAGGTCAATCCTACTGGTGATGGTTCTGCTACCAATCCCTTTAACGTTACTGCTGCTGTTGCAAAATGTAAAGAGATAGGTTCTACGGAATCTACCGAAAAATACTACGTTACAGGTGTTGTAGTAACCGCAGGTACTGCTGATGCTCAATACGGAAATGCCACTTTCGTAATTTCCGATGAGGGCAGCTCTGCCAAGTTCACATGTTTCCAGGTATTGGGTTCTGACGGTAAGAAGATGACCGCTGGTTTCATGTTCAACGTAGGCGACGTAGTCGTTGTATATGGTCCTATGTACAACTACAAGGGCAACACACCTGAAACCGCAGGTAAGGGTGCAGCTTACGTCGTTACCGTTAACGGAGAGAGAACTGACAAAGGCGACACTCCAACTCCTTCTGGTGATCCAAAGGGAACGGGAACAAAAGACGATCCGTTCAACATTGCCGCAGCAATTAATAAGTGTCAAGAAATCGGTACAACAGCATCTACAGATAAATATTATGTGAAAGGCTATGTTGTTAAAGGAGGTACTGTTTCTGGTGGTTACGGCAACGTAAGCTTTGATATGGCAGACTCGAAAGATGGAGGTGCTATTTTTAAAGCATTCCAAGTTGCAGGTACTGATGGCGAGAAACTGAAAGACGGCTATGAGGTTAAGGCAGGTTCTGAGGTTGTTGTCTATGGTCCAATCTATAACTATCAAGGTAACACACCTGAAACTGCAGGCAAGAGCGCTGCTCAGATTGTAACGATTGATGGTAAGCCGACCAGCGATTCTGGTGGTGACACACCAAGCGAAGAGACCAAGACCGCAACCATTGCAGAGTTCTTAGCTGCTCCTGTAAGTACTGACGTTTGGTATCAATTGACAGGAACAATTAAGAGCTTAAAAGATGGTGATCTGTACGGAAACTTTGACCTCGAAGACGAAACGGGTTCCGTATATGTTTATGGTCTGCTGTCTGAAAAGGGTGGAGCCAAGAAGAAATTCCAAGAGCTTGTAGCTGCTCAAGGCTTGCAAGCTGGCACCAAGATTACGATTATTGGAAACCGCGGTGAGTATAATGGAAATCCACAGGTATTGAACGCCTACTTTGTTAAAGTTGAGAGCGGTGGTAGCTCTGGTGGCGGCGACACTCCTTCAGGAGGTAATGACGGCTCTTTGGCTAAGCCTTTCACACCCGCTGAAGCCAATGCTTTCATTGCAACCTTGGCTGCTGACACTAACACTGACAAAGATTACTACATCAAGGGAAAACTGGTAGAGTATGCAAAGAATGGCGAGTTTAGTACCCAGTATGGTAACGCTTCTTTCTATCTCTCTGCTGATGGCACGAAGAGTGGTGAGCAATTCTATGTATTCCGTACTCTCTACTTAGGTAATGTAAAATACACCGAAGGAACAACGCCAGTAGTTGGCGATGAAATCATCATCTGTGGACAATTGGTTAACTACAAGGGTAATACGCCAGAGACTGTACAAAATAAGAGCTACATTTATTCATTAAACGGCAATACTAAATAACACAAACACAGAATAACACTATCAAGGCTGCAAGACCGAAAGGCTTTGCAGCCTTTTTTGTAGTAATTATTAAAGAAAAATATTGCTAGCATTAAATCTAGCAATTGTTACCATTAATGGTAGCAATTGTTTCTATTAGGCAATAACCTGCCCTTATTCTCAAATAACATGCCCTTATTTCGCAATAACCCCTGGTTATCTAATAATACTCCGAAAGTATTGTGTAATACTCCGAAAGTAATTTTTATTTCTCCGGGAGTAATTTTTGTTACTCCGGAAGTATTTTCAAGCCTGCTTTAATTCTAAATACTAAAAAAAATAAGAGAAAGATTTGGCTAATCAGAAAAAACTTCGTACCTTTGCACCCTCAAAGTGTGAACTTACATACATAACATTAAATAATTAACAAGTAAAATGAAAAAAGGTATTCATCCAGAAAACTATCGCCCCGTCGTGTTTAAGGACATGTCCAACGGCGATATGTTCCTCTCGCGCT
>CACXTX010000070.1 GCA_902770635.1 uncultured Prevotellaceae bacterium
CTCATGGAGAAATATACGTATCAAAAATAAATAAGGAGGAGAAGCTATGAAAGTTTTAATGTTTGGATGGGAGTATCCTCCTCACGTGTTTGGTGGACTGGCCACTGCAAACTATGGTATATCACAGGGCTTGCATGCCCAGGGTGATATGGACATCACGCTCTGTCTGCCCAAGCCTTTCGGTGATGAAGACCGTTCGGCCTGCCAGATTGTAGCCATGAATGCTGTTCCTATTGCGTATCGTGACGTATCTCCAGAATATGTCCGTGAGCGGGTAGGCAATATTATGGATCCTGACCTCTATTTCCGTTTGCGGGACCATTTGTATGCAGACTTTAACTACATGCATGTCAATGATCTTGGTGCGATGGAGTTTGCTGGTGGCTATCCTGGTAACTTGCATGAGGAGATTAACAACTACTCAATCATTGCCGGTGTGGTAGCTCGCACACTCGATTACGACATCATTCATGCTCACGACTGGTTGACCTATCCGGCTGGCATCCATGCCAAGCAGGTGAGTGGAAAACCATTGTGTATCCATGTACATGCTACTGATTTTGACCGTTCTCGTGGTAAGGTGAATCCTACGGTCTACTCGATAGAGAAGAACGGTATGGACAATGCCGACTGCATTATGTGTGTATCTGAGCTGACCCGGCAGACGGTTATCAATCAGTATCACCAGGATCCGCGAAAGTGCTACACGGTGCACAATGCGGTATATCCGTTGCCAGAGGAGTATCAGGCTATTCCTCGTCCTGATCATACCGGTAAGGACAAGGTGGTAACATTCCTTGGACGTATTACGATGCAGAAAGGTCCTGAATACTTCGTGGAGGCTGCCAACATGGTGATTCGTCGTACCCGTAATGTCCGTTTCTGTATGGCTGGTTCGGGAGATATGATGGATGCTATGATTCACCTGGCTGCTGAGCGAGGCATTGCAGACCGTTTCCACTTCCCAGGCTTTATGCGTGGCAAGCAGGTTTATGAATGCTTGAAAGACTCTGATGTATATGTGATGCCTTCTGTTTCGGAACCGTTTGGTATCTCGCCACTGGAGGCTATGCAGTGTGGTACTCCGTCTATCATTTCGAAGCAGTCTGGTTGTGCCGAAATCTTGACCAACTGTATCAAGGTAGATTATTGGGACATTCATGCTTTGGCTGATGCCATTTACTCTATCTGTGCCAACGAATCGCTCTTCCAGTATCTGAAGGAAGAAGGTAAGAACGAGGTTGACCAGATTACTTGGGAGAAAGTCGGTGCATGGATTGCCACCCTCTATAAGAGAACACTCGGCTGGGAGGTTTAATTGGACGATTTGACTATTGAACAATTGGACAATTGCCAACGGAAAAAGTAAAATAGTGAAATAGTAAAATAGTAAAATAAAGTTATGAAAACGATTTGTTTATATTTCGAGATACATCAGATTATTCATCTGAAGCGCTATCGTTTCTTTGACATCGGTACAGACCACTACTATTATGATGACTACGAGAACGAGCGCAGTATTACAGACATTGCCAATCGCAGCTACATGCCGGCCCTTAACGCTATCGGCGACATGATTCGCGAAAATGGCCAGTATTTCAAGGTTGCCTTCTCGCTCTCCGGTACAGGCATCGAGCAGTTGGAGTATCACGCTCCACAGGTGATAGAGAAGTTGCAGGAACTGAACCAGACGGGTTGTGTGGAGTTCCTTGCTGAGCCTTATTCTCACGGCCTCTCATCATTGGCTAACGAAGAGACCTTTGCTCTTGATGTGAAGAAACAGTGTGCTAAGATTGAGGAACTGTTCGGAAAGAAGCCTACCGTAGCCCGTAACTCGTCACTGATTTATTCTGACGATATTGGTGGCCAGATAGCTGCTATGGGCTTCAAAGGTATGTTGACCGAAGGTGCCAAGCATGTGTTGGGCTGGAAGAGTCCGCATTATGTTTACAATTGTAATATCGCTCCTAACTTGAAGCTGTTGCTTCGTGACGTAGAGCTGTCTGACGACATCTCGCTGCGTTTCAACAATCCTGATTGGGATGGCTATCCTTTGTTTGCTGATGCTTACATTGATCGCATTGCCCGCTTCCCTGAGGAGGAGCAGATTATCAATATCTTCATGGAACTCTCTGCACTGGGTATTGCTCAGCCTCTCAGCTCTAATATCCTCGAATTCCTGAAGGCTCTGCCTGCTTGTGCCAAAGAGAAAGGTATCACCTTCTCTACACCTACGGAAATCTGCATGAAGGTGAAGAGTGTAGGTAACCTTGACGTACCTGATACTTTGTCATGGGTTGACGAGGAGCGCGACTGCTCTTGCTGGTTGGGTAATGCCATGCAGCGTGAGGCCTTCAATAAGTTGTATAGTGTGGCAGATCGTCTGCGCATTGCCGATGACCCACGCATCAATCAGGACTGGGACTATCTGCAGGCCTCTAACAACTTCCGTTTCATGACCACCAAGCCTTCTAATGTAGGACTGGACCGTGGTATCTATAGCGGACCATTCGATGCCTTCACCAATTATATGAATATCTTGGGTGACTTTATTAACAGGGTTAATGCGCTCTATCCTCTCGAAATTGAAAATGACGAGTTGAATGCATTGCTCACCACCATCCGTAATCAGGGTGATGAGATTGAGATGAAGGACGCTGAGATTACTCGTCTGAAGGCTCGCTTGGCAAAGCTTGAACCAGAGGAAAAGGTGCCTGTAAAGAAAGCAGCTCCCAAGAAGCCTGCAGCCAAGAAAGCACCGGCAAAGAAGTCTGCTCCCAAGAAGGATGCCGCTCCTAAGACAGAAGAGGCTCCTAAGACAGAGGAGGAAAAATAATTCTTTCTGAACGAAAAAGATAGGAGGGTATATCAGAAATAGATACACCCTCCTAATTTTTAGTATGGTTCCTCACTCTTTGATGCCCACAATTTTCGTGGGTTCCTGCTCACGATTACGTTTATTAACTACCGTGACAACAGATTGGGCCAGGTTGATGAAAGCCAGTCCTGTGGCTGTGTCACTGCTAAGGGCTGCTGGCTCTCCACGGTCACCACTGTCGCAGATGCCTTGAACCAGAGGTATCTGGGCAAGTAGGGGTACATCCATCTCTTCAGCAAGTTGCTTGCAGCCTTCCTTGCCAAAAATATAATATTTGTTCTCGGGCAGCTCAGCAGGTGTAAACCAAGCCATGTTCTCTATCAGACCGAGGATGGGTACGTTAACCTTCTCGTTGCGATACATGTCAATTCCTTTACGGGCATCAGCCAAGGCCACCTGTTGAGGGGTTGATACAATGACGGCACCTGTAATGGCAAGGGTTTGCAGGAGCGTCAGGTGGATATCACTGGTACCTGGAGGTGTGTCGAGGATGAAGTAGTCGAGTTCGCCCCAATTGGCATCTGCTATGAGTTGTTTCAAGGCATTCGTTGCCATACCACCACGCCACAGCGTCGCTGTCTCAGGAGATACGAAGAAACCAATGGAGAGTAATTTGACACCATAGGCTTCTACAGGTTCGATGAGTTGTCTGCCGTCAACTTCTACAGCGTAGGGACGTGCATCCTCCACGTTGAACATCTTAGGCATGGAAGGACCGAAGATGTCTGTATCGAGCAGACCGACCTTGTACCCCAGGCGAGCCAATGCGATAGCAAGGTTGGCAGACACCGTGCTTTTGCCTACGCCGCCTTTTCCACTGCTCACGGCAATGATGTTCTTGACCTGTGGCAGCAGTTTGCCAACCTCTGGACGAGGCTTCGACTTGAATTCCGTCTGGATTTCAACCTCCACGTCCTGACCACAATGGTATTTGATGGCTGCCTCAGCAGCTTTAACGGTGGACTTGAGGAATGGGTCTGTGTCACGGGGAAATTCAAGAACTACCGTAACCTTATTGCCATTGATGGCAGGCTGGTCGGCAACCATCCCGCTTTCTACAAGATTCTTTTTGGTGCCAGCATACGTTACTGTTGCCAGCGCATCCATAATCAGTTTTGGATATAATGTCATTTTTATCTTATAAGGCTGATGAAAATATTTATTTTGCTTTGTCTTTGCTGCTACGCTTGTCGCGATGGTAGGAGCGATAATCGTCGAGTTCTATTTCTACATCAGGCTCCTCCAAAACGACAACATGGGGCAAGCGGAACTTCATATATTTGATGTTCAGTCCGCGTTCTATCCACATCGACTCGTAATAAGTCTGGATGCTGGCAGCTTCAGAGAAGTCGGAGGAGTCCGGAGAATCTGCATATAAATCTGTCGTTCGCAACAACACAGGGAGTTGGTTCTTCTCCACCAAATACTGTGTATAGGTAAAGAGAAAGTTGGAGTCTGTCTTCAAGTGAATGATGCCACCATCTACCAAGAACTTACGATAGCGGTTGAGAAACCAAGAAGAGGTAAGACGCTTACGAGGATTCTTCATCTGGGGATCGCTGAATGTTAACCAGATTTCTTGTACCTCGTCAGGCGAGAAGAATCGCTCTATAATCTCAATATTGGTACGCAGGAAAGCCACGTTTTTCAGTCCTTCGTTGAGGGCTAGCGTGGCACCAGTCCACATGCGGGCACCTTTGATGTCCACACCGATAAAGTTCATGTCAGGATGCAGTTTGGCCAGTTCTACCGTATATTCTCCCTTACCACAGCCCAATTCTAGGACGATAGGGTTGTTGTTCTTGAAATACTGCTCGTGCCAATGTCCTTGCATCTCAAAAGGTACGTGTTCCACTACCGAATAAGGGTATTGGAACACGTTCTCGTAAGTCTCCATGTCGGCGAATTTCGCCAGCTTACCTTTTCCCATTAATTGTCAATTACTCAATGACTACAGTCGTCCAACCGTGCTTGTCCTCAATCTCACCATACTGGATACCACGTAGGGTGTCAAACAACTTCTTTGACAGTGGGCCTGGCTTGTCGCCAAATGAATAGCGCTTGCCAGTGTCAAGGTCGTCGATGTAAGAGATAGGTGAAATGACGGCAGCTGTTCCGCATGCACCAGCCTCCTCAAAGGTTTCGAGTTCCTCTTCTGGGATAGGACGGCGCTCAACCTTCATGCCTAAGTCCTCAGCAACCTGCATCAGGCTCTTATTGGTGATAGAGGGTAGGATAGAGGTTGACTCAGGGGTGACATAAGTGTTGTTCTTGATGCCGAAGAAGTTGGCAGCGCCACACTCGTCAATGTATTTCTTCTCCTTGGCATCCAGGTAGAACTCGCAGGCATAGCCCTTTTCATGAGCCAGATTGTTGGCAAAAAGAGAGGCAGCATAGTTACCACCAACTTTGTATTTACCAGTTCCGAGAGGAGCAGAACGGTCATAGTCGCGAATGATGACGTATGGATTGCTGGAGAATCCACCCTTGAAATATGGACCAACAGGTGTCACGAAAATGAGGAAGCAGTATTCCTTGGAGGGGTGTACGCCTACTTGTGCGGAGGTTCCAATCAGTAGTGGACGGATATAGAGTGTAGCACCACTCTCGTAGGTAGGAATCCACTCTTGGTTCAGACGAACTACTTTCTTCACCATTTCTATGAACATCTCGGTAGGCAGTTCTGGCATCAGAATACCACGACATGTGGACTGCAAACGTTTGGCATTCTCGTCAACACGGAAGATACGAACCTTTCCGTCCTTACAGCGATAAGCCTTCAATCCTTCAAAGGCCTCCTGGCCATAGTGCAGGCAGGTAGCAGCCATGTGTAGGTTCAGATACTCGTCAGAGCAGACTTCAATTTCACCCCACTTGCCGTCACGATAGTAACAGCGTACGTTGTAGTCGGTTTTCATGTAACCGAATGACAGGTTTCCCCAGTCTAAATTCTTCATAATGATATCTTTTTATGTTCTTTGTTCTCTTTTTCGCCGACAAAAGTAATCAAAATCTTGCGTTTAAACAAAAATTTCGTTGAAATAATGCCAAAATGAATATTGATAGCTGAATCTAGATGGACAAAGGTCCTATGTTTTAATCACTCACCTTCGGTTTGTATCTTTGACAACTCGGCTTCTGTTTTTGACAGTTTGTCCTTACAGAACTTGATAAGTTGCTGCGCGGTTTTCAACTGTGCAGCGATTTCGTCTATATTCAACTCGTTGGACTCCATCTTGCGTACAATGCCTTCCAACTGGGCCAGTGCCTCTTCGTATTTCATTGTTTCATTCATATCACTATTCACTGTTGATGTTTCACATCGAGCCTGCTCACGCTCGGCAAAACCCAAGCAAGCTTGGTTCTGCTCTCGCTTAATCGCAGCCTTCACTATTCACTGTTCACTTTTCTCTTTTCACTGCGGAACGTATCGTTCCTTTTTCTACTCGCGTTTCTATCTCGTCGCCAACCTTTAGCTCTTTGGGGTCGCGTATAGCCCGTCCATTCATCAACGTGATACTATATCCTCTTTTGAGCAACAATTGAGGGTCGTAGCTCTGTAGCATCAGTTCAATCTGACTTAGCTTGTGTTTTTGGTTGGTTATGATACGTTCTGTAACTGCTGGCAATCTGTTTTCCAGAAGTTCTATGCGATGTTTTGCATTACTCAGCGTACGTTCGACGAGGGCTGGGATGAGTGTCTGAAGACTGGTTAGGCGAGACTTATGGTTGGCTATCCTTTGATGGATGGCTAACGTGATGCGTTGTTGAGCATTGTTAATTTTTTCTAAGACTTGTCTTAGGTTGTCAATCAGTAAGGCAGCAGCAGCAGTGGGCGTCTTTACCCGCGTGTTTGCCACCATATCCAAAATGCTTTCGTCGCGGTCATGTCCAATACCAGTAATGACAGGTATAGGAAATTGTGCCACGTTCTCTGCCAATGCTAATGTGTCGAAACCACTAAGATCGGAAGTAGCTCCACCACCTCGGATGATAACTACCACGTCGAAATCACGGATGCTATGGTATATGGCGTTTAAGGCAGCAACGACGGATGACTCAACCTGTTCGCCCTGCATGATGGCGGGAAACAGGGTTGTTTCGAACTTGAAACCATATTCGTTGTCCTCCAGTTGTCTGCAGAAATCTCCATAGCCTGCTGCCTCAGCTGCTGAGATGACAGCAATACGTTTGGCAAAGAGGGGGATGCATAACTCACGCTGTAGGTCAAATACTCCTTCTTCTTTCAACTGACGGATAATCTCCTGACGCTTCCGTGCCATATCACCCAAAGTATAAGTAGGGTCAATGTCAGTAACAATCCAGGAAAAACCATAAGTCTCGTGAAACTGGGCATAGACTTTCAGGAGTACTTTCATGCCTGTCCGTAGTGCCTGCCCTGTGGTGCGTTCAAAGTAGGGTTGTATCATCTGCCAAGTCTGTCTCCAGCATTTGGCAGAGGCTTTGGCTACCGGTGTATTGGTGGTGTCCTCCTTCTCAATCAGTTCCAGGTAGCAATGTCCCCCTCGCTCACGGCATTCTGCCAGTTCTGCCTCTACCCAGTATTCATCAGGCATTTGCATCTCAATGGCATCTCTGACCATCAGATTCAGTTGGCGGAGGGTTAGATGTTCACTTTTCACTATTCATTTCCCCCTTTCCCTAGCATATAGGCGCGCCAGAATTTTGGAATCCCATATCCATAGATATTATCAGGATGTTCGTAGTTATTGCTTGACAGACGAATCAGTTCTATAATTTCCTTTGCAGTCTTTTCTGGTAGGGCTTCCCATAGACAGGCGGCAAGTCCGCATACAATAGGTGCTGCAAACGAGGTTCCCATGTCTTGCATGATGTTACCACGCCCGTTTACCAGAAATGCAGGGGCACCTACCGCTACGACATCCGGCTTTACCCTTCCGTCTTGTGAAGGGCCGATAGAGCTGAAGGGAGCAATCCGATAGGGCGCGTCAGGTGTGACGGCACCTACTGTCAGGATGTTCTCTGCATCAGCAGGTACGGTGATTTTCTTCCAGGGCCCCATACCTGAGTTGCCAGCCGAGTTGATGAGAATCATTCCTTTTCCTGCCACCATAGAGGCCACCTGCGAGATGAATGCCATTTGTCCGTTGAGGTGCCATAATGGGTGATTCATCCTGGCATGGTCGTATTCGTTATAGCCCAATGAGGAGTTAATCAAGTCGCAACCTACAGAGTCTGCAAATTCAGCAGCCATCACCCAGTAGTCTTCTTCAACTTCCTGTTCTGTCTGCTGGTCTTCAGAACGCAACAACCAATAGGCACTCTTGGGCGCAGAGCCGATATAATAGAAAGGCTCGTTCAGTGCCATGGCCGATAGGACTTTGGTTCCATGGTCTGTCTCTGCAAACACGGAAGGCGATGGCGGACATACAAAATCTTTGTAGCCTCGGATGTCGGCACGCTGGAAAGCCGGAATGCGGTCAACATTACGGAAACCACCATCGATAACGGCAATCATCATGCCAGCCCCTTCCATCTCGATGTCGTGAAGTCGCTGGCCTTGTAAGAGACGTATCTGTTCGTAGCTGCGACCGTACTTCTGGTCTGGTCTGTTGTCGTGCTCGTCGAAACGGTCCAGGTATTTTACCCGCTCTGTAGTCTGCGTGATGGAGTCGGGCGACTGCCACACCAGTTTACGTTCCTGCACAAAGGGCAGTTGGTCCAGTGTGTGGAGCAGGGTGGTGTCCTTCACCCTGACAAGGAGGGTGTTCTTCCATCGGCTTTTTCCTATCACACTCACCTCTTCATCTTTCTCTATCTGCCTGATATAGCGTGGACTCACAGGCAAATCAGTGGAGTCAAGGTCGAGATGTTGGCGCTTGCGCCTGTCTAGCGAGCGACGGGACAGGAATCGGGAGGGATGAGTCAGGGAATAGGGAGAGTCGTTTTTGTCGGTAAGGTATATGCGATAGATATAGCTTGTTCCATGCTTGTACTTCTGCCGCTGGGCCACATCGGGCTTCATGGCAGACGATGATACTGTCGTAAGCAACATACAGAGAAGCATGCAGATTTGTCTTAGCATATCCTATTCACTTGTTTATCTGGCTACAAAGGTAGTGTAATCTAAGTGAAAAACCAAAAATTTTCTGCTAATATCTATCATAATAAAGCCTAAAAGATTTGGCAGTTCAAGCAATAAGCAGTAATTTTGCACATTATTTTAATAATATGAATAATAGACAAACTGCGCTCGAGCTGGGAACAAAGCCTGTTGGACAGTTGCTATGGCAATATGCCCTGCCTGCTATAGTGGCTATGTCGGCTTCCAGTCTCTATAACATTATAGACCGTGCCATGATAGGGCAAATAGTAGGTCCTGAGGCCATAGCGGGTCTGGGCATTACTTTCCCCTTTATGAATTTAAGCGCAGCCTTTGGTGCTGCTGTGGGTGTGGGCTCTTCGGCTTGCATCAGTGTGAAGTTAGGGCAGCGAGACTATCAGACGGCAGGCAACTTGCTGGGTAATACCATTACGCTGAATCTGATTATAGGTCTCTCGTTCATGGCGGTCTGCCTGTTGTTTCTTGACCCCATCCTGCTTTTCTTTGGAGCCAGCGATGTCACCTTGCCATACGCCCGTTCGTTTATGACCATCATTTTGCTGGGCAATGTGATAACCCACATGTATTTTGGATTGAATGCAGTGCTGAGGGCTGCCGGAAAGCCTAACCATGCCATGTACTCCGTTTTGTTTACGGTGGCAATGAATATTGTGCTTGTCATCTTGTTCGTCTGGTGGTTCCGCTGGGGTATCCGTGGAGCAGCCTTGGCAACTGTTACTTCGCAAACGATGGCCATGTGTTGGCAGTTGTATCTGTTCTCGAACAAGAATGAAATCCTGCATTTGAAGCGTGGCATCTACAAGTTGAAGAAGCGTTTGGTCAGCAATATCATAGCCATAGGTATATCGCCGTTTCTGATGAATGCCACATCGTGTGTCATCGTGATTGTTATGAACAACCAGTTCGTCCATTATGGAGGCGATATGGCCGTAGGTGCCTATTCCATAGCCAACTCGGTGGTTATGATGTTCTTTATGTTCGTGATGGGTGTCTGTCAGGGAATGCAGCCAATCGTGGGCTATAACTTCGGAGCCGAGAAATACGACCGCATGTTGCGTTGCCTGTTTTTAGCTATAGCCTGTGCCACTGCTATCTTACTGGTAGGTTGGGGCTTGTCCATGCTCTTCCCTCGTCAGATAGCCCGTATCTTTACCACCGATGCCACGCTGATAGACTTGTCTGCCCGAGGCATCCGTCTGGATATGCTGGTGTTCTTCGTTGTAGGGTCTCAGGCTACTATCACCCACTTCTTCCAAAGCATCGGAAAAGTAAAGGTTTCCATATTCTTGTCGCTATCACGTCAGTTGTTCTTGCTATTGCCCATGGCTTACGTGTTCCCGCTGTTCTGGGATTTGGATGGTGTATGGTATTCCATGCCAGCCAGCGATTTTCTCTCGTTTGCCATGACGATACCCATGCTGATGTGGTATATGAAGAAGTTTAAGGCAGTACAAAGTGAATAAACCAAGAAAGATGAAGCATATAATTATCAATGTAGGCAGACAGGTTGGGGCTGGCGGTCAGGAGATAGGCCGGATGCTCGCTCAGGATTTCGAGGCAAAGTTCTATGATCGTGAACTGCTGAACCTCGCTGCCAAGGAGAGTGGCTTTTCAGAGAAGATCTTCAAGCAGAACGATGAGAAGAAAGGTTTTTTGCGTGGGTTATTTAACATCCAGGCACCCCACATGATAGGTGGCAGCCTCTATGGCTCGAACTTCTCGCAGGACAGTCTGTTCCAATTCCAGAGTGATGCCATCCGTAAGGCTGCCAGCGAAGGCAGTTGCGTTTTTCTGGGTCGTTGTGCCGACTATATATTGAGGGATTTCGACAATGTTGTGAATGTGTTTATCACGGCATCCATAGACTTCCGCGTAGAATTGGTGTCCAAGGTGAAAGGCCTTGACGCCGATCATGCCCGTAGGCTCATTGAACAGGTGGAGAGCCGCCGTGAGCAGTACTACAACTACTACACGGGTAAGAAGTGGGGTGCAGCCGAGAGCTACGACCTCTGTGTCGATGCCAGCCTATTGGGTCTGGAAGATACTGAGAAACTGATAGCCGACTTTATCCGCAAGCGTTTTAGACTATGAAGAAGATAGGAATCATTAGCGACACCCATTCGTATTGGGACGAGAAATACCTGCACTACTTCGAGCCGTGCGACGAGATATGGCATGCAGGTGACATCGGTAGTGTGGAGGTGGCCGAGAAGTTTGAGGCTTTCCGTCCGTTCCGTGCCGTTTGTGGCAACTGCGACGGCGGCGACCTGCGTCTGATGTATCGCGAGCTGAACCGTTTCAAGTGCGAGGATGTCGATGTGCTCATCAAGCATATCGGCGGCTATCCCGGCAACTACGACTACTCCGTGCGCTCCATGCTCTATGCCAATCCGCCGCAGCTGTTCGTAGCAGGGCACTCACATATATTAAAGGTGAAGTTCGACAAGACATTAAACATGCTGCACATCAATCCGGGAGCCGCTGGTCTGCAAGGGTGGCATAAAGAGCGCACCCTCATCAGGCTGACCATCGACGGCAAGGAATTCAAGGATTGTGAAGTTATAACATTAGGAAGATGACAAGCCCACCCAAGCCCTCCCCAAGGGAGGGAT